>NZ_LZMI01000070.1:0-14308 GCF_001665475.1 Gordonia sp. 852002-51296_SCH5728562-b
GGGCTGCGAGATCGACTGACGATCACAACAAGGAACTGGCTCTAGAACTGCCTGGACCGGTTATCGGGGACCTGCCATTTCGGCTGGCAGGATTGTCCGGTCTCACCTTGAGCGGCTTCGGCCACATCGTCGACCTCGCCGCCCGCGTCATCGGGCCGGAGTTGCTCGCCCTAGCGGTATTGGCTATCTGCAACCGCACTAAACGCTGACACGTTGGTTGCGTTGACTTCGTGGCGCCCCGGCGGCGTCTACTTTGGTCCGTGCAAATCGAATGCTTGTGGTGGGCTGAGTGTCTCACCGCGCATCCACTCGTAGATGACGGAACCGACACGGCCAACCTCATCGGTTGCGGTAGCCTCAGCGCGAGTGCGGGCGATGAAGTGGCCGTCGACGGATGGGTGTTCTCGGCGGTGACACCTCGAGATGCGAAGTGGTGCAACGCGCCGACGCGCGGGCTGAAACAGTTTCCTCTTGTGGTCGACATACTCGCCCGCACTCGGTGACCGGAAGAGTATTCCACGTAGACGCCAACATCATTTGTCGCGGCGTGGTTACCGAACTGGCCTGGAACGGCAAGAGATTCAATTCTCCTGGCGCAATGGCATCGCGGCAGAAATTGGCGACGATACAGGATTGTCTCCGAATACACTTATGTAGTCCGCTCGGAAGGGGTTTTTATCCATTACTGAGGTGGGCAACGCCCGTTCTGCGCCAGTTGCCGCTTGCAACTGTCTCGATATGAGGAACACAGCGTACGTGCCGATGGTGAAGGCGTAGCGCGTGTAGAGAC
Source organism: Gordonia sp. 852002-51296_SCH5728562-b (assembly GCF_001665475.1). Classification (NCBI taxonomy): domain Bacteria; kingdom Bacillati; phylum Actinomycetota; class Actinomycetes; order Mycobacteriales; family Gordoniaceae; genus Gordonia; species Gordonia sp. 852002-51296_SCH5728562-b. Next base: position 791 of record NZ_LZMI01000070.1, read on the forward strand.
GGCTGTCCATGATCACCCTCTCGCCCACGGTGTGCCCGAGATGTGATGCACGCTCCACAAACTCTGCGTCCGCAACGCCACGATTGTGCGCCCAGATGTTGCGGGTCTGATTTGCGCTCTTTAGGGCCGTGAGCAGGCCTTCTGGGATCTCCCCATCGCGCTGAAGCGGCCTCAACACCTTTTCAAATTTTATCGGTGCCTTTTCACGGCGAGTTTTTCGTATCAGCCGCGCATACTCAGATTCTGCATCCGATACCGCAGGGTCTGCGCGGAGCACGCCGATACAGTAGTCGTCAAACGATGCCTCAAATGCCCCCCACGTCGCGATAAGCAGAAGCCCATGCAGGACATGCTGCTGGTCAGACGTATGGCGCTGAGCGCGCTGGTTCACCCCGATCGAGCGTCCGAAGTTGTGGAGCTTGTTCGCTAGCTTGATGCCCTTAGTCGCGGAGTCGGCAAAGTCAACAGTTTCGCTAACGAAATCGGCGAATCCCAGCATCGCCATCGAAGCTGGATCGACGTTCGCGGTGGTATCAACCATGAGTCATTAGAGTAGCCCACTAAGTCCTGGGCCAATGAAATCCTCAGTCCTGCAGAACAGTAATCGCCGGCGACGACGTGCTGGTCAGCAATCGCGGGCACAGGGTTCGCGCGGTGGCGCATTGACCGACGTGTCATCGCGACGTCCGACGGTGACGGCTCGTGAGGTGTCAACCACGTACTGGGCGTTGCGGAAAGCGCTCGAGGACAGCAAAGATGGGCCCGGCGCCGCCAACTTCTACTACGGCGAAATGGAAATGCGGCGCCTAGCCGCAGCACGGTGGTCGGGAGAGCCCGCGTTGTTGGCAGCTTACTGGCTGACTTCCGGTTACGGGCTGCAGGTGTAGCGGGCGCTAGCGACATTGATGGTGGTGGTCGCAGTCGCAGGATTGTGCTTCACCGTTGATGCGTGGGCAGTCGCAACGACCACCGTCATCCCGACAAACGTGGATCTTCGAACTGGTGACATCATCTCGGCCGCACCACAACCCCACGGCTTGACCCTCCCTCGGGCGTGGCTGTTCTCCGCGCAGGGATCTGTCACACTCTCCGTCCCGCAGGACTGCCAAATGTCACTCTGAGCGGCTTAGGCCACATCGCCGACCTCGCCTTCCGCGTCGACGTCGTGTCGCCGCGACCGACGTCTAATTTGGTCCGTGCAAATCGAATGCTTCTGGTGGGGTAAGTATTTCACCGCATCCAGTCGTAGATGACGGAATCGACACGGCCGACCTCATCGGTTGCGCTGGCATCAGCGCGAGTGCTGACAATGAAGTAGCCGTCGACGGGTGTGGTGTTCTCAGCGGTGACACCTCGAGCCGCGAAGTGGCCCAACGCGCCGACGCGCGGGCTGGAAGCCCTTCCTTCGGGCAAGGAAACTGCCACATCGCGATGGAATCTGCGTATGACATAGCCTGGAAAACTGCGGCCACTGCGGGTGCTTACTGACACACTCCGATGGAACCTACAGAGTCTTCATCGCTACTTTCCGTCTTCAACTGAAGGTCGCGCAGACAGCTCGCCACGCTCGGGATCAAGAAGAGTCCTACCGCTGCCCCACATCCAGGCAAGGATGTCGAACACTCTGATCGCGCTGATGTCGTCACCAATCTCGGCGTCGTCGCGGATTTCGATCAGACGAGCATGGAGTCGACGGTCGTCGGCGGTCAGCGCAGCTCGGAGGTTTCGATAGAAGTTGTGCCGCCGGGGGTTGTGACCCACAGCTCGTTTCACGACCGAGTCGATGACGGGTAGCAGGTGAGGCCGCTTGCGCGCCAACAGCTTGCTGGTCTTTGTGGTGCCGACGCCGCGGTTATCGCGCAGCAATGTCCAGAGTTTCTCTGCAGTGCTTAGTAATTCGTCGTCGGCGTCGACGAGTTCGACATCAGTGGGCAGCAGACGCAACTGCTCACCGACGCTCGCTGCGTAGGACGAATCGTTATCGCCTGTGATCCGCAACGCCGCCTGACCGGGGATATCGACGCTGAGCAGGGTGACCGCAACCAAGTCGTCGCTAGTGAACTCGTCAGCGACTTCGGTGCGGTCTCCGCCACCCGCGAATCGCTCGAACCTTGATCCGGAGAACGCGGGCACACCGTTGACGGTGAAGTACTTGCGCAGCGCGTCGACGGCGGCTGTCTCACTTTCGATATTGAAGATGGGCGGCACAAGGAAGCCATCGATACTCATGAGAGGAATCTATCGACGTGCACTTTGCAGCACGTGCGAAAACGAAAGAATGATGTGAGCTTGTACGGAGCTTGACTGTGATCCGGATGGAGACGAGCTGGAACCTAAGTCGATTCGATCGAATTGAACACTGGGTCACATCGCAGTCCGGTCTGGCTGGAAGTGTTCCTGTTTACATGAGCGACGATTTGCGTGATTCCGGAGCGATGGTTGTCGATGAGCAGGTCGAACTTCGCCGACTTAGCGACGCGTTCTCTGCCGACCAGGTTGCGGCCGCCCGCAGGGTCACGGCCTCCACGATTGACTAACGCACTGGCGCTCGATCCCGTGCCGAAACGTTATGCTTTACCCGTAGCGGACGCGCGATCCGTATCATTAACCGGACAGGCTAACCACGAATGAACGCAGCGAGGCCCCCGTCGGCTGCGCAAGCCTCTTCTCGCCGCGCCGACGCCGAGCGCAACCGCGACAAGATCCTCGCCGCTGCCCGCTCGGCGTTCGAGGAATCCGGCAGCGACGTGTCCATGGCTGAAATCTCCCGCCGTGCCGGCGTGGGTATGGCGACCGTCTACCGCAACTTCGCCGACCGCCGCGCCCTGCTCGAAGCGCTCTACCAGGGCGAGGTCCAGGTCATCTGCGACGCAGGCGAGGACGCGGAGGGCGATACGCCTGCCGAAAGGCTCGAGTACTGGCTGCGGAGTTTCATGACGTTCGCGCTGAATAAGCGCCCATTCGCTGCGGACCTGCTGGCCCATGTCGACGGCGACGAGACAATGTTCGACACCAGTCGAGCGCGAGTAGTCGCTTCCGGCCGACCACTGCTCATCGCTGCGCAGCACGCGCAGGAAGTCCGCGGCGACCTGTCACTGGAACAGATTCTCGATTCCGTTGTCGCGATCGCGGCCATCCCCGGAGACGCGCGCTACCGTCGGCCGATTCTCGCGACCTTCCTGGACGGCCTTCGTATCCCGACGTAGCTCCTGCGGGTCACCGCCTCTTGCTAACCGGATAGGTTATCCGCTACCTTAAGTGGAGTACCGCTCCGGTTAGCAAGTGTCTGGAAGCGGCGCCGTGAACGTAGAACTCAGGGAGAGCCGATGAGTGACAAGCAGATCGCAGTGGTAATCGGCGCAAACAAGGGGATCGGCCGCGAGATCGCCAAGCGGCTCGCCGACCTGGGCAACGCGGTGGTGGTCGGGGCGCGCAACCAAGAAGCCGGGGAACAGGTCGTCGCGGAGATCCGCGCTAGTGGCGGCGAGGCGGTCGCCGTCGCTCTCGACGTCACCGATTCCGCGTCGGCCGCGGCTGCTGCGAAAACGGTCGAGAGCCTGTTCGGGCGGGTCGACGCACTGGTCAACAATGCCGGTATCAGCCACCGGCCGGGTTCGGACTTCTCCGGTCAGCTACCTCGCTCGGCCAACGTCGACGACATCCGATTCGTGTTCGAGACCAACGTATTCGGCGTCATCAATGTGACGAGTGCCTTCCTGCCGCTGCTGCGGAAGTCGAAGGCCGCGCGCATCGTCAATGTGTCCAGCAGTGCAGGGTCGTTCACGATGATGACGGATCCGCAGACCTTCGAGTTGGCCCCGGTCGCGCTGGGTTACGTCCCGTCCAAGACGGCGCTGACCGCGATCACCCTGCAGTACGCCAGGGATCTCGCCGCCGACAACATCCTCGTCAACGCGGTGTGCCCCGGCTTCGTCGCCACCGACCTCAACGGACACAGGGGAGTCCTGACTCCCGCTGAAGGCGCCGTCTCCGCCGTGCGTATGGCGTCGATAACGGCGGACGGACCCACCGGTACGTTCACCGACGTCAACGGTCCGGTGGCATGGTAGGCGCCCGCACCGAGGGAGAAGCGTGATGCCGTCATTCGGGATTTTGACTGGGCCGCAACAGGTTAACTACTCCGACCTACTCCAGGTGTGGCAAGACGCCGACGGCATACCGGCGATCGAACACATGTGGTTGTTCGACCACCTCCTGCCGATCGGGGGACCGCTGGAGGGACCCATCTTCGAAGGGTGGACGCTGCTCTCGGCGCTGGCCGCGATCACCGAGAGGGTACGGGTCGGAATGCTGGTGACGAGCAACCGCTTCCGTCCGCCTGCGATGCTGGCGAAGATCGCAGCCACCGTCGACGTCGTGTCCGACGGTCGGCTGGACTTCGGCATCGGCGCGGGTTCCAATCTTCGGATTCCGATAGCTCGCCGTGAGTACGAGGCAAATGGGTTGCCGTACAACAGTTTCGGGCAGTCAGTGGATGCGCTCGCTGAGGCGTGTGAAGTGATCAAACGGCTCTGGACGGAGCACGATCCGTTCGACTTCACCGGCGAGCACGTCGTGTTGACCGGGGCGGTGGGTAATCCCAAGCCACTGCAGCGTCCGCACCCACCCCTGCTGATCGGTGGGCGATCGCGGGCAACACTGCGGGTGGTCGCTCAGCACGCGGACATCTGGAACATGCCGGGCGGCGACATCGCAGAGATGGTCGAGCGCAATGCGCTGCTCAATCGACTGTGCGACGAGGTCGGTCGCGACCCGGCGTCGATCGTGCGATCGGTTGCGTTGCCGACGTCCTACGAGCATCCCGCTCAGACGCGGGCCGCTATCGCTGAAGTCGTCGACGCGGGCTTCACGCACATTGTTCTCATCCTGCCCGCGCTCTTTCCGGCGCACGCAGCACTCTGGGTGGCGGACAACATCATCGGCTGAACGCAGTCTGCCGAATGCACTGCTAAGCATCCGGCGTGTCGAGAACTGGCCCGCTACCGCGGGAATAGTTCAGCGATCGATCGGTTTTACCTGACATGTCAGCTAATAACCTATCGGCTCGCCAACTCGACGTCTGGCAGCGCTTACAGACCGTGACCGAGACCCTGCGACGCGAGGTTGGTCGGGGACTCAAGGACGCGGGCCTCTCCGAGCAGGAATTCACCGTGTTGGCTCATCTCGTCGAGGCCGGCGGATCTGCGCGGCCGTCGGATTGCGCACGGGAGATGGGCTGGGACTCCAGCCGCCTTGCACACCAACTCGGTCGGATGGAGAAACGGGGCCTGCTCGAGCGCGGACCGGAGATCGATGGTGATGGTCGCGCGTCAACGATCTCGCTGACCGATGACGGTCGCCGCGCACATCGCAGGGCCGTCGGACCACACCTGCGGGCGGCGAAACAGTGGTTCGGTGATGCACTCACCGACGCGCAGCTGGCCGCACTCGGAGACGTCCTGACCGCACTGGAAACCAACGCGGCGCGAGTCGCCGCCAACACGCAAGGAGCACAAGCATGACCACTGCACTACACCCGGCCTGGGAACTAACGACACCGGACCTCCAGGGAAAGACAGTCGTTGTCATCGGCGGCTCCGGCGGCGTCGGGGAAGGTGTCGTTCGCACATTGCTCGACGATGGCGCGACGGTCATCGCAACCGGGCGTGATCGTGGACGACTCGACGACCTGCGCCGGAACGTCGTAGACGCGGAGACCGATCAGCGGCTGCACACCGAGTTCCTGGACGCATCAGCGCCCGATCTCGACGCGCAGATCGAAGCGCTCGCCACGACCTACGGAACATTCGACGGAGTCGTCGTCGCGGTCGCGTCCTGGGGGAATCAGGGACGCAGGCCCGCGCTGTCACTCAACGACGACGAGTGGCAACACCTGCTCGATGCCAATCTGACGACGGTCTTTCGGCTCTTCCGCGGCTTTCTGCCGCACACAGCACACACCGGAATGATCTTGCAACTCAATGGAATGAGTGCCGATATCCCCTTCCCCGGAGCAGCTGGTGTCGCATTGAGTGCGGCGGCGTCGAAGTCGCTGACGAGGACGATCGCCGCCGAACTGGACGGCCGTGGCCCGAGGTTCTATCAGGTGATCTTGGGCGTCGTACGGACGCGTGCGCGGCAGCGCGCCGGCGTCGACGATCCGACATGGCTCGACGGCGAGGAGGTCGGCGCGCATGTCGCGGCGTTGGTCGTCGGGACCAGCCCTCTCACCGACACCACGGTGCACTACCTCACGGACAAGCGTGTCGGACCGGAGACGCACTGATGGGCACGACGGATGCGCTTCACATCGTTACTCGCGGCGACCCCGGTTACGAAGATGTTCGGCACGTCTACTCGGCCACGGGTAGTCCAGCCCGTGTGCTTCTGCCGGTTGATGCAGAACAAACGGCTCGCGCATTGGAAATTGCTGTGGGGCAGAGAGATCCGTTCGCGATCCGCAGCGGCGGGCACGGGATCAGCAGCATCGCCACCAATGACGGAGGGACCGTCATCGATCTGCGGCACCTCAATCATGTGGAGCATGTGGGGGACGCGAGGGTGGCCGTCGGTGCCGGTGCGCGGTGGGGCGCGGTCGCTCGTAGTCTCTACGGCTGGGGGCTGGCCCTGACTTCCGGAGACTCAGGCGACGTCGGCGTTGGTGGATTGGCGACCACCGGCGGAATCGGACTGCTCGGACGAGCGCAGGGGCTGACCATCGACCGCATACGAGCGGCCGAGATGGTCACCGCCGACGGACGCATCATGCGGGTGTCGCACGACGAGCACCCCGACCTGTTCTGGGCGATCCGCGGCGCGGGTGCCAACGTCGGGATCGTCACCCGATTCGAGTTCGAGGCAGGCACCACGCCCACGGTGGCGCGGGCGGCGCTGGCATACGACATCTCCGACGCGGCAACGTTTCTCGCCGATTGGGGACGTGAGGTCGAGACCGCTCCTCGCGAAATCTCGGCGTTCCTGTACATCGGTGCCGGTGCGCGACCATTCGCGCAAGCGACGGTCGTCTACGCCGGCGACGACGCGGCGGCGGCGACCCGCGCACTCACACCGTTTACGGAGCTGCCCGACATCGTCGGCGCACGAGCCGAATTGGTTCCCTACCCGGCCGTCCTGCTCACCTCCGGCGCGCCGCATGTCGGCCAGCAACCCGCTGTCATGCACACGGCACTCGTCGAACATCTCGACGATGATCTCGCCGCCGACATCGGCGAGCTCCTCGCATCCAACGGTGCGCAGATGATCCAGATCCGTTCTGCAGGAGGGGCGATCAACGACGTGCCGGCAGATGCCACCGCGTACGCTCACCGCGCCCAGAACTTCTCGGTCACCGCTGTCGCCGACCACGCCTCCCAGGCGTTCGACGACGCGTGGGAACCAATCCGCGCTCGTCGAGACGGCATCTACCTCAGCTTCGAGTCAAACCACCGGCCAGAAGACATCGACGCGGCGTTTCCAGCGCCGACTCTCGCGCGGCTGCGCACAATCAAGCACAAATGGGATCCCGATGGCGTGTTCACCCAGAACTTCGACGCCACCGTTCGCTGAGAAGCCCTCTCGCTCAACTGGGACGCGCGGCGGTAACGGATCGGCGAGTCAATTGCGCGGTTCGCCTGAGCGGTGGTAGAGGCGGACAGCCGTGCAGAAGTTCGGATTCGAGATGCGCAGCCCAACAGTAGGTTTTACCGCGACCTCCGAGTTTTGCGCGCCTTCACTTTTCCGCGTGTCGGTATCGTTCCGGCCGCTTCGCGAGATGCCCGCTTGGCCGCCGCCTTCTCTTTCGCCGACCGCTTCGGTGGCGGTTCGGACGTGCCACGCGACGACGTGGCCTTGCGTCCACGCACAATCCCGATGAACTCCGCGGCCAGATCCGAAGTCGGCTGCGGCCACAGCAGTCCGACGGTGCTTGTCGGGACGTCGGTGACCGGGCGATAGTCGAGATCGCGGCGGTGGTGCAAACGCGCCAGCGACTGCGGCACCAGCACCACCCCCATTCCGCTGGCCACGAGTTCGATCGCGTCGGCGGTCGTCTCCGGCCGATGGTCCACGGCATTACCAGGACGTTCGGTGACGACGAGCGGTTCATCGAGGGGCCAAAGCACGTTCTCGTCGGCAAGGTCGGCCCGCGACAACTCGTCACCTGCGGTGAGCACATTGTCCTTACCCATAACCGCCACCGTCGTCTCTTCGTACAGGGCGATGGTGTGGTGCGGACCCAGATCGGCATGTGAGAGTGCGTCGGGCAGCCTGGTGATCGCGATGTCGACGCTGCGGTCGATAAGCGCTGCGGCGGTGTCGGCGACCGCAGTCGGTACAAGGTCGAGTCGGACGTCCGGGTGGCGTTCCTCGAAAATGCTGACCCACTTCCCGGGTGTTGTACCCGGCACAAACGCGAGCCGGAAGACCACAGTGCTGGACTCATTGGGATCGACGGGCGAATTCACGCCCCGAGGCTACCGGGGATACGCTGCGAGTATGAGCTCGCAGTCCATGAAGCCGGCCACCGCCGCCAAGAAGCTCGACATCTACCTCCCCGCGACACCCGACGAGTTTCGCTCCGGAACGATAACCCGGGAACAGGTGTCGGCCTGGCAGGCCGATCCGCCGCAGTGGTTGCGCGATCTGCGTGCGAACGGACCGCACCCGAAGAATCTGGTAGCCGCCAAACTCGGGATCTCCAACTCCGGGCTGGTCCGGGGCGAGGTGACCGAAGCGTTGACGACCGATCAGATCAACGCGTTGCTCGAAGAGATGCCCGACTGGCTCGCCGCCGAGCGCACCAAGCACGTCGAGGCCCTGCGCGAGGAGCGTCGGATCAAATCCTTGCAAGCCGACCGTCGGCGCGAGCGTGAGGAACCCACCAGCGAGGAGTGAGCTGCCGCCGTGCTGATTCGGCGTTGTCGCCGCGGCCACGTCGTCGTGCGCCGGCTTCCCCGGCCACGCGCTCCCTTGCGGCGGCTGCTCCGTTGCCCGCTGCACCTCTCAACGGCCTCTAGCGCCCTTTGGACACCACGAATAGTTCTCAGTCGGCCCCATAGCAGCGCAGGCGACCGAGCGCGTTTGCGACCTGACGATCCGCGGCGGATCCAGACGCTCACGTTAACTCGACCCAGGCGTCAATTTTTCCATCAGTAACCATCACGTAATAAATCGGGCGTGAACTGTTGTCAGTCGGAACGTCAAGTATCCCAGGCCATCCGACCATCAATTCTTCGCCAGTGGGCAGTGTCGCCCGCACACCCCCATCACACGACGGCGGTCTCGCCCGTCTCATCGAGGAGTAACCCCATGGCCATGTTCGACGACACCATCACCGAGAACATTGCGAAGTCTCTCGCCGAGATTCCGCATCCCTCCCTGCCCAAGGGTTCGAATATCTACGGCGGCACCAAGATCTTCCCCGACTACCAGGCGGAGGAAGGCGAAACCTACTTCACGCTCGTCCACGGCATCGCGCACGAGTCCTCGGTATCGTTCGTCGCAGTACTGCAGGCCACCCGCGCGCTACGCAAGGGCTTCGAGTCGGCTATCTACTTCTACGGTCCCGGAGCAATCAATTGCCTTGCCACACGCGGGTTTCCAAAGACCGGTGACTCCGGCTTCCCCGGCGAGCAGAACATCAACGACGCGTTGGAGACCTTCATCAAGGAGGGTGGAACCGTCTTTGCGTGTCGGTTCGGACTCGCGTTGCACGGTGGGCGGGAAGAAGATCTGATCGAGGGCGTCATTCCGGCACATCCGCTCGACGTGCAGGACGCGCTGATTCACTACGCCCGCAAGGGTGCGATCATCAACTCCACCTACATGGTCTGATCGTCGAGATCCCCACTCCCCGAGAGACATTCACATGACCACAATTGGTACGGTCGCCGCGAACTTCACGCGCGACCTTGAACAGAACTATCAGACAATCGCCGACTATGTAGCGCAGGCCCGCGCACGAGGTGTCGAGTTCCTGGTGTTTCCCGAGGCTGCGATCGGCGGATACCTCTCATCGCTCGGTAACCACGGCGACACCGTCAAGAACACCAAGCGATCGTTGCCGCCGGCCATCAGCCTCGACGGTCCCGAAATCGCACGCGTGCAGGAGATTGTCGGCGACATGGTGATCGCCATAGGCTTTTGCGAACTCGCTGAGGACGGCGTGACACGCTACAACGCTGCCGCGGTCCTCGACGGCGACCAGATCTACGGCAACTATCGCAAAGTGCACCAACCGCTTGGCGAGAACATGTCCTACTCGTCGGGTTCGGAGTACCGAGTCTTCGATACTCCTGTCGGGCGCGTCGGACTCCAAATCTGTTATGACAAAGCATTTCCCGAAGCTGCGCGCATCATGGCGCTGAACGGCGCCGAGATCATCGCAAGTCTCTCGGCATGGCCGGCGGCGCGTACCGCGACCGCCGAGAATCTACAGGACGATCGCTGGACATACCGGTTCAATCTCTTCGATACGGCCCGTGCCCTCGATAACCAGGTGTTCTGGGTTGCCGCAAACCAATCGGGAACGTTCGGTTCGTTGCGGTACGTCGGCAACGCCAAGATCGTCGATCCCGGTGGCAACATCCTCGACACCACGCTGCTCGAAAGCGGACTCGCCGTAGCCGACGTCGACATCGCCGGGACCTTCACCGCGATGCGAGGCGGGATGTTTCACCTGCGAGATCGTCGTCCGGACGTCTACGGTGAACTCGTCGAGGTCGACCCGACCGGAACCGCTGGATGGCGGGACCTTGCTCATGCCTGAGATGACGTTCACCGTGAGGTGGCCCGATGGCGCTGTGCAGCAGTGCTATTCGCCGAGTCTCGTCATGCACGACCACCTAACTGTCGGCAGTAGTTACACGGTGGCTGAATTCCTAACCCGCACCGACGCCGCTCTCGGCGAAGCCGCTGAGCGTGTCCGCGCCAAGTATGGATTTGCTTGTACGTCTGCCGCTGCAACCACTGAGGACATCAACAACACAGCACGCCGATACGACGACGAGTCGACCGTCGAGGTTCTCGACATGCATCCGCCACTACCCACTCCCTGACCACATTCTGGAGACATCATGAGCGCACCAGCTCATTCCACACCCCACACCACCCACATTCCGGTGGCGATCATCGGCGGCGGACAAGCAGGCCTGTCGGTCAGCTGGTATCTCGGCCGCGCGGGTATCGAGCACACCGTGATCGAATCGCGGACCGCCGTCCATGCATGGCAGTCCAAGCGGTGGGACAACTTCACCCTCGTCACCCCGAACTGGCATTGCCGGCTGCCCGGCTACGCCTACGACGGCCCGGACCCCGACGGCTTCATGACCCGCGACGAAGTTGTCGAATGGCTCGCCGAATGGCGTGAAACCTTCACTGCCCCACTGCGAGAACACACCACGGTCACTCGCCTGCGAACCATCGGGGATACTGGCTTCGAGCTCACCCTCACCACCGACGAATCTGTCGAATTGCTGACCTGTGACCAGGTTGTCGTCGCGACTGGCGGCTATCCGTTGCCGGTGGTGCCATCGTTCGCACCGTCGTTGGACACGTCTGTAAAGCAGATCCACTCAGAGCAGTACTTCACACCTGATCAGCTACCATCCGGCGCCGTTCTCGTCGTCGGGTCCGGACAATCCGGCGCACAAATCGCCGAGGACCTCCACCTCGCAGGTCGGCAGGTGCATCTCGCCATCGGCAACGCGCCGAGGGTTGCGCGCACTTACCGCGGCCGCGACTGCATGACCTGGTTGGCGGACATGGGCATCTACGACACACCGACCGAACAGTTCCCCGGAGGCAAAGCGGCACAGGAGAAGACCAATCACTATGTCACTGGCCGCGATGGTGGGCGAGACGTCGATCTGCGACAGTTCGCCGTCGAAGGGATGAAGCTCTACGGGCATCTGACCGACGGTAAGGACACGGTCCTGCGGTTCGCGCCGACCCTGCGCGAATCGCTCGACCAGGCCGACTCGGTGTACAACTCGATCTGCGCCGACATCGACCGCTACATCGAGAAGGCCGGAATCGACGCGCCTCCCGCTTCGCGCTACGAGCCCGTTTGGGAACCCGAAACCGAACCCTCCGCGGTCGACTTGGTCGAGGAGGGCATCACCAGCATCGTGTGGGCGATCGGGTACCGGCCGGACTACCGCTGGATCGAGGCAAGCGCATTCGACGGTGCGGGCCGGCCGATGCAGACCCGCGGCATCACCCAGGTACCAGGACTGAGCTTCATCGGCCTCCCGTGGATGCATACCTGGGGTTCGGGACGGTTCCTCGGAATCGACCGCGACGCACGTCACATCGCTGAATCCGTCACCGGCGCACTCGGTCTGCCCGGGCTCAGACTCGCCGTCGGATAGCCCGGGACCACAGGTAGCCGACGTGACTGTGCAGTCGATCTCCTCGGTATTCGCTGATCGCGCGCGTACCTCGCCGGGCGAAGTCATGGTCATCGACGCCCACGGGCCGGTGACCGCCGGTGAGATTGACGTGCGGGCCAACCGGCTGGCTCATCTCTTGCAGCGCCATCACGTCGCCCACGACGATGTCGTTGAAGTGGCCTTACACAACAGCGCCGCCTTCGTGGTTGCGTGCGTCGCGGTGTGGCGTGCGGGCGCCACACCGATGCCGCTCGACCCGGTGATGCCCGCAGACGAGCGGGAAATGCTCGAACGGATCGCCCAGCCTCGAGTTATCGTCGGCGACAACGTATCTCCGCGAACAGTCACGGTCGACGAGAACGATGCGCGTGACCTGCCGGCAGACACGCTCCCCGATATCTGGGCAAGTTCATGGAAGGCGCCCGCATCCTCCGGGAGCACAGGACTACCGAAGATCGTTCGTTCCATGACTCCCGCACTGGTTGACCCTGGTGCTCGAGTGGCACCGTTCTTCCCCTGCGCGGCAACACAGTTGGTGACCTCTCCGCTGTGGCATTCGACCGCCTTCACCTACGCGTTCCGGGGCTTGACCGCCGGCCATCGCCTGATCATCGAACCGGACTTCGACGAGCGCCGATTTCTAGAGCTGGTGGACAGACATTCGGTGACCTGGACAGTCCTCTCGCCTCCATCGATCCGGCGGCTGGTCCGCCTACCGGAGGAGATACGTGCGGAACACGACATGAGTTCGTTGGCATCGATTCTGCACATCGGCGGACGGTGTCCTGTGCCCGACAAGCGCGCACTGATCAAGTGGCTGGGCGCGCACCGCGTGGTCGAGGTGTATGCGGGTAGCGAATCCAACGGCGTCACGATGGTGACAGGGCACGAGTGGCTCGCGCACCCCGGCACTGTCGGTCGGCCTATCGGGGGCACCGAGGTCGCTATTCGACGCGACGATGGCACCCGTGCGGACACCGGCGAAACGGGATTGATCTGGATGCGCCGCGGAGACGGACCGTCCTACAGCTATCTGGGTGCGCAGTCGCGCCGCGGCGCAGATGGTTGGGATACCCTCGGCGACCTCGGTTTTCTCGACGCCGACGAGAACCTCTACGTGATGGACCGG
>NZ_LZMI01000071.1:0-7158 GCF_001665475.1 Gordonia sp. 852002-51296_SCH5728562-b
CGCGGCCGGATTCATCGTGCAGCGGCGCAGCAACTATCACTCCGACGACGAGGGTGCCCAGACGCGGTATCGAGAAGAGGTCTCGTGACGTCGACGTGCCCGTTGGGTAGCTCGTCGACGCCCCCGACGTACTCGAGTGAATCTCCACTTCTCGATACCGCTGGTACTGGCAGCCGTGATTGATAATGTCCCGATGACTGCGGAATCGTCAAGCTCCACTTCCACAACCGCCGGAGCCGACGCCGAGCACCAACCCAAACGGCGGCCCAGCCGCGCGAACGTCCAAGCCGACATCAGGGCCGCTGCGCGCGAGGTCTTCCTTGAGCGGGGATACGCCAACGCGTCGCTGGAGATGATCGCGGGGCGTGCGGGCTACTCCAAGGGCGCGGTGTACTCGAACTTCGCCAGCAAGGGCGCGTTGTTCATGGACCTGACGTCGTCTGTGTTCACCGAGCGGGCCACGGGCTTCACGGCACCCGCGCTGGTGCCGACGTCGGAGAGCGCCGACCCCGAGACGGACATGCGCTTCCTGGCGCTGATGATCCTCAAACAGATCCGCGACACGTACCGGACCAATGTGGTGTTCGCGGAGTTCCGGTCGGAGGTCGATCGCGACCCGCAGTTGCTCGAGGACTACACCGCCGCGCGGGCACAGCTCGCCGAGTCGCTCGCGGCGAACATCGAAGAGGTCGTGGCTGCTCGACACCTGCGACTGCGGGTGCCTGCGCTCGACGCCGCCGTGCTCGTTCTGGCGCTGATCAACGGACTCTCGCTCGAGTACGTCGGGCGCGAGGGCGAGCACGTGCTGTCGGTCGACACCGTGGCCCGGGTGTTGCTGTCGTTGGTGGAAGCGGCCTGAGAGCCGCGTAGCACACGGCTCCGACGTCGAAGCCGTTGCATCCGTTGCGGTTTCGCGCAGCCGTCGATCTCAGCTGGTGATCGGGGTTTGTTGGTTCGTGCGATAGTCGATCATCTCCTCAGACAGCGCGCGTCGGATGATCCGCGTCCGTGCCAGATTCACGGCGGCGCTGGTGATCAGCAGGTAACTGAGAACGGCGTTAGCCGGCCTAGTCTGCTCGCCCGCGGGTTGCTCGACTCGGCTGCAGAAGCGGTCGATCCGGAATTGATCGGCTCCGAGCGCGGCTACGTCGTGAGACGCGTGGTCGAGGGCTCTTCGATACATGAGTTCCGCGGTGGCCGCGACGTCGCGCCGTGGTTGCGGGCTCCCCCACTCGCCGTCGGCCAACAGCCTGCTCATTGCCTCGACCTCGGCCGCCAGGCTCGCGTGCTCCTCCGCACCCGTCACGAGCACTATTGAATACCAGCAGGCCCGGCCGTCTTTCAGCAGAGGTCGACCGCGACAAAACAAAAGGTCAGGCCGCATTCCGCAACCTGACCTGATGTACCGCTTTGAGCTGAACTGCTCGTGGTGGTGAGCGGTTTATCTGGCCAGGCCAGGGGCACTATCATTCCGTAGTTTCCAGAGACTTATTGCAAGCTTTCCAGCGAATTTTTCGGGCTGCGGCACGACCGCCACCTGGCTCGCTCGATGCGCTGGGGCGCGCGTGCTCGGTTCGCCCGCCATCTCGTCATCAGAACCTTGCACGACACATACCCGCCGCTGAACGCCCGAATCCTTAGGTCGGGCTCAAATGCAGCCAGAACTCCAGAGAGTTTACTAGGACACAAGACCGGCCGGTCACCTCATCGCGTGGTGACCGGCCGACAGCATTTTCGGCTAGGTGAGCGGTGGAGGCTTTGCTGGCTCGTGGCCGAGGTCCTCTTGGAGTCTTCGTCGCTTGACGTCGATGCACTCTTTTCGCGCGCGCTTTGGGTTGAACCCGTCTTGAGTCTCCAGGTTGATGGCTGCAAAGGCGGCCGCGACCGTGAGCGCGATGAACGGCTCGCGGCGGGGCCCCGAGCACAGATGCGAGAGACCTGCTCCATCTCGGCCCTTTACCCGACTGAACCGTTGCTCGGTGAGCGCGCGGCGGCCCTCGAAGATGAGTGCGTGGTCCCAGGTGCCTGTGATTGGGTCGAGCTCGAAGTACCGGACCATCAGCTTCTCGAACTTGGTGCCACGCTCGGAGTTCGACGGCGCCTCACGAAACGCCGCCATCACCTGGTGAATCGACCCCATCTCTGATGCCTCCAGTCAGTCTGTCACGCCTGAGCCGAAACCCTATCGGGTGGGAGTAGAGGTTTCGGGCACCCGCATGGAGCGCGTACTACGGCGGTTTGCAATAGTCGCACAGGTCCCCGATGCGCTCGCCCGTGTCCAGGCCACTCGGACCGCACGGGCGCGGTGGGGCGGCATCGAAGGGCTCCTCACATGATCAATAGGGCGGCGATCGCGTCGGCACTGCCCGCAACGTTTTCAGCGGCGGCTGTCGAGCTGTGGGTGTTCACGTGCAAACGTGCACCACCAGGTTCGCCTTCATGATTGCCACGTCGGAAAATGTAGTGGCAATGGTATGTGGAACAGCAGAACTGCGTATCCCAAACAAAGGGAGACAAAAGCGATTAGTGTGAAGAAGACTGAGAATCGTAGGTAACAAATTGTCGTCGCGGTCTCATTGCTTTGCCATCTTCTGAAATCGTTCTCGGTGGTGAGTGCGTGTAACCGTGGCCAGCCGAACGATGCCCGTAGCGCGCAGATGAATGCGATTGTGGCTCCCAGCACGCCGATGCCCAACAGCCAAGCGGCGTCGGCAATCTGTTGGTTGCTT
Source organism: Gordonia sp. 852002-51296_SCH5728562-b (assembly GCF_001665475.1). Lineage (NCBI taxonomy): Bacteria > Bacillati > Actinomycetota > Actinomycetes > Mycobacteriales > Gordoniaceae > Gordonia > Gordonia sp. 852002-51296_SCH5728562-b. Next base: position 2,730 of record NZ_LZMI01000071.1, read on the forward strand.
TGGGCTTTGATGATGTCCGGAGTGGCGACTAGTCCCACGAGTGTCGATGCAAGCGTGCCGAGGCCAATGCTGTTTCGCCAGTTCTGCGCGGCGGATCTGACCGCAGCCAATTGGGACTCCGCAAGTGCGTCTCGGCGCTTGCGGTATTCAATCTCGGCGTCAGTAGCGGCACGAGTGGCCGTAATGCGGAAGCTCTTAGCCATCGCTGGTGATCTCGACAACCCACGAGCGGCCGCAGCCGATCTGACCTGCAGGTGCGTCCTTGTGCCGATGGGGGCATTGGCATGTCAGTGTCACGTCGATGGCTCCGCTGCCCTGGCCTGCGGGTCGCGATGATGAAGCTGGTAGGACTTTCAGTGAGTACGTGTAAGTGAAGTCGCCGAAACAGTATGGGCACCGGCCTTCGAAGCGAATCATGCGATTCCGGGTTTTCGGGACTGGTGTGATGGCAGCTGCTGCGGCCGTGTCGTGGCAGATGGCCCCGTCTGAATTCTCCGAGTAGGGCAAGTCGCTGTGCTCACGCCCCGCGTCGCCACTCATATCGACTCGCTACGCCCGCGCGCGCGTGCTTGAAGTCGCGCTTGGGCCAGTGCGTAGAGGTCTTCTTCGATGTGATCTACGGCGTGTATTCGAACGGCGACAGCAAATCTCTGCGTCTGGTATTCCTTCTTTTGGGCCTTTGTCCACCACGGCGTGTGGTCGTGGGTGAGTACCAAGTAGTACCGCTGGTCGTCTTCGCTCCATCCGGCTTTGGGAGTGTCGTACTTTCGATAGACAAGAGTGTCTGAGAGCAGACTGGAAACCGGAGGGCGAAGGGCGACGGCTTTTGGCTTGTCGTACTTCGTCAGTGACGAATTGTGTTTGACTTCTGCCTCGGTGGGCTGCTGAGCGTAGGCGCGCGCAAGGTCGTCGAAGCTGGCCTTGTTGTGGAAATCGAACGTGATTCGCCCGCCGATGTAGTCTCTTCTGCTTCGTCGTGTCGGTGGGTCGTAGGCAAGAGCCACCCTCAGTTCGCGGTGCAACGCGCCGCGCGCAAACTCTGGCGGAATCGGTATCTCCAGAATCGTGTGGGAGCTCGTTGCCATGACGCCCTCGTACACAAAAGTCACCCGATCACTCTCACTCTCAAGGGCTTCCGCAGCATTAGGGACGCCGTAGGTTGCGACGACGGCTTCGTCGTTGTCGCAGGTGTTGGGCGGCGCTTGGCCAGCGAGTGCCGTGAGCGCGCGCAGCAGGTTTGCGCCCGCCTCGGGGTAGCGCGTTTTGATGCGTGCGATTTCGTGTGCTACTTGCGGCGCCGCGTAGCTCGTGCCCCAAACCGCGCCGAACAGTCGGCCATTACGTGGCGGGATGAGCGCGATCGCGGCAAGGTTGGGGTCATCGAGAATGACCTGGTCGGTGTCCCGATCCCATCCCCAAGTTCCGCCGTACCCTGCAAATTCAGGTTTCTGACGCCCAGCCTTGTTTGTGCCTCGCACCGGGCCGGTTCGGCTGAACGGCGCAGCCTCGCCGCGGTCGGCGATGTGGATACCGTGTGGCCACCGACTCCGGTCCAAAGCCGTGTCGTGTGCTTGCGAGCCCACCGTCACCGCTAGGGCAGCGGTGCCAGGGGCTGCGACACGGGCGGTGTCGGAATTGAGGTAATTCGGATAGTCAGCATGCCAGTGTTTGCCGTCGATGCTGGTGACATTGCCTGCACTGACTACCACGACCAAATCATGCTCTCGACACTTGTCGTCGACGGTGGCAGAGAGGTCGGAGATGAGGGCACCGTCATCGGCGAAGGCGTATGCGTAGGCAAGTACGACTACTTTCACCTTCTCTTCGGCGAACCAGTCAAGCGCCGCGGCGACCATTTCGGATGCATTGCCAACAAACTGTGGGTCGAAATGCTCATTGGCCTGGGCCACCCTCGCTACGTAAATCGGATGCGGCTGAGCGTCGTGGTCGGGATCAAGGAGGTCGGCGACCCTGCCCCACGCTGCAAAGCCGGCTACGTGAGTTCCGTGGCGGGTTGGCTGCCCGAATGCGAAGCCGTCGGGAAATGACCGCTGCTCGACGACTACTCCGTTCAACCACGGGTTGGCGGTGACTACAAGGTCGTCGATGATGCCAATCGGCGCTCCTTCGGGCAGTAGTGTATCGCCTGGCACAGAGGTAGATGTCAGGTCTCGCTGCGACACGGTCACCTGCAGGGGACCACGAATCTTTTCGACGTAAGGATGTTGGGACACCGCACGAAATGTATTGGCGTCCACCGTTGCCCGAATCAGCAGCCGGTCTGAATGCTCGCTATCGAAGGCTGTGACGCGCACGCGTTCATCTTCCTGGCCGAACTCGTCGATCAGTGCTCGGACGGCGGTGACTCGCTTGGCGCCTTCAGCTCGTGCACCCCGGGTTGCCAGAGAGGTCGGCCACAGGGCTATGTCCAGCTCGATTGTGGTGTCGTCGTCGGGCTCGCTCAGCGTTGGCGCAATGCGGTCTTCCGCGCTATAGAGGCTGATGCCGTCGATACCGTCGAGAATCTCACGCCAGGCGACGACGAGTGACCCGAGGCTGTCGGGGTCGTCGACATAAGTCTGCACGTACTGACGAAGCAGCTCTCGGGATTGGGCGTTGGTCAACGCGTAGAAGTGGGCTGTGTCGGTGAATGCGAGGGCTTGCATCCCCGCGGTGTTGAACGGGCCCGACTTTCCCGTGAATCGACCGGTGAACTTGAGCACAATTTCGCCCAGATCCCGGGCATCAATCTCGCCGTCGTCGTCATCATTGGCTGGCGAGTCGAAGAGACCTGCAGTGGAGCTTTCCAAGCCTTCGAGAATCCCGCGAAGCGTCGTGGCGTGCCTACCCCGGTCGAAGTCCTGCTCGGGTGGAACCCTTCGCGAGACGCGCTTCGTCGGTAACGGGCGGGCCGCGAGCAGTCTGAGGTGGTCAGCCATCCAACCACCGTACGACATGACTGGGGCCGAGTTGCGTCCAACGCGCATGCGCCGAGTCAGAGCCAGGGACGAGTCGTCGTTTCTTGAAGAGCAGCGTGAATGTCGCTGTCCCGGATGGTCTTAGCGCCCGCCAGCAGGCTGCGACGCCGAACAGAATATGCAAAGTATTCCGCGGCGGCGTGGGGTAAGCCGTCGAGTTCGCCGAGATACTTCTCAGCGAGCGTGAAAGCCTTCGAAGGTAGAGCACGACTGACGATGGCGGCAGATTCAGCGGGTGTGGGCAAACCGAGTTCGACAACCGAGTCAAACCGGCGCCACAAAGCAGAGTCGAGGACCTGTGAGTGATTTGTGGCTGCGACGATCAGGGACGGTCCGGTGTACCTGTCGATCTGCTGTAGCACCGCATTCACCACGCGACGCAGTTCGCCGTGGTCGGTGGGGTCGTCTCGCATCTTGCCCAGACTGTCGAACTCATCCAGAAACAAAACATAGGACCCAGTTGCGGCGAAGTCGAACAGATTACTCAGATTGGTGGAGGTCTCGCCGAGGTAGCTCGACATCAACCCTTCCACTCGTGCGGTGACCAACGGTCGACCGAGTTCATGGGCGAGCGCGGACACCGCTGAGGTCTTTCCGCATCCTGGTGGCCCTGACAGCAGTAGCCTGTTGCGACGAGGAATGCCTGCGGCGTCAAGGTCTGTCCAGTGACGAACTTCGGTGATGAGTTGGCGCAGTGCGTCTTCGACTGCAGGCTGCAGGATCAGGTCATCGAGCATCCTGTCTGCCAGCTCGACACGGGCAAGTGGTAGTGCACTGTCCCGGTCCACCGGGGGCTCCGGCATGGAGATGCTCTCATTGACGCCCAAAGCTGAGTTTGCGGCCAGCAAGCTTCGCAGTTCACGAGCGAGCACCGTGTGACGCTTGGCTTCCTCTTCGCTAATGATCGCCTGCGCTGCCCGGCGGAACTTGAGGTCGTCACGTTGCCCGTAAGCCACGATCATGTCGCGGATGTGACGCCCAGCCATGCGCACAAGCCTAACACCGAGACGGTGCGTACGGTTAGTTAATTTTTTGCTAGGTTGATGCCGTGCCCGCGGGACGTCATTCGAGAGCTGATTTCAAGCACGAAAGCCGTAGTCAGGAGCTTCGACTTGCGTTGCGCAAACAAAGATCAGAAGTGCTAAAAATTTCGCGATCAGAACTGGCGGCTCGCTCAGGGGTCAGTGCATCTACGATCCAGGCAATTGAGTCCGGAAGGGCAAAGGAACCCGGGGTATTCACAGTGGTTTCGCTCGCCGTAGCGTTGAATCTCGATCTCGGGCCCATGATGCGTTCATTGACCGCACCGATCCGCCTGCGGCCGCTGGTGTCTGAGCCCAGCGTGAGCGGTCCGCGCCAATCGCCGGACGAAACCTAGTGTCCTGAGTCATTAATTGTCATTCGGTTGTTAGGCTAGGGAATGGCAACCCGGGGTCCGCGAGCAGTGGATA
>NZ_LZMI01000072.1:0-946 GCF_001665475.1 Gordonia sp. 852002-51296_SCH5728562-b
GTCAGATCGAACACACAAGCGATCACCGACACGCGGCAAAAAAAGGGGGGTGGCCATGACCGACATCATCGATGACACCAGCGGCCCTGTCCCGACGTCACCGTTCCCGCATTCGCCGCTGTCGTTCACCGCCGCCGACCTCGACACGATCGGCCACCTCTCCGGTGTCGAGCTCAACGACGTCGCCCGCACCACCCAACGCCTGGCACGCCAAGCCGAAGCACGCACCGCCCTGTTGGCCTACCGCATCGGCCAATCCATCGCCGACGACATGCTCATCGTCACCGCCACCCGACCCCACACCCACCACGCCGTCGACAAAGCCGCCATCGCCGAAATCTCACTACAACTCGGCATCTCCCGATCACTCGCGCGCCGCTACGCCATCCTCGGCGCCCACCTCACCGACCTCCCCCACACCACCCTCGCCTTCCTCGACGGCCACATCCGGTTATCCCGCATCGAAATCGTCGCCGACCAACTGTCGATACTCGACCCGTCCCTGCGAGCACAGGCCGAACCCCTCGCGCTCGAACTCACCCGACGCACCTCAGCCGACTCCACCCTGCGCGATCAACTCACCGAACTGGTCATCGCCCTCGATCCGGACGCGGCCGCCCACGCCCGTCGCGACTTCGCCGACCGCAACCAGAACATCCACATCCGCCCCGACACACACGGACACGTCACCCTCGACGGCTGCCTACCCGCCGAACAAGGCGTGCATCTCGCGGAGAGAATCTCTGCACTCATCACCGAGCGACTCTGTTCTGATGACCCACGCACCCCCGGTCGACGCCGCGTCGCCGCCCTCGCCGACATCCAAGGCCTCCCCGGCGCCTACCTCACCTGCCACTGCGGCAGCACCGACTGCCCCGCCACACCATCCGACCCCGCCACACCTCCTGACGGTCAAACAGACTGCGACACAGCACCGTTCGACGAC
>NZ_LZMI01000073.1:0-4863 GCF_001665475.1 Gordonia sp. 852002-51296_SCH5728562-b
ACACAGTCCTCCTGAAACGACATGATCGCCGCAACCTCTCACCTGAGAGTGTTGCGACGATCATGTGAACCCGCCCGAAGAGTGCGGGGCCGCGGTGTATCTGAGGGGGCGAACTAGTTGTTGGAGTTGAAGTAGCTCAACAGACGCAGGATCTCGACGTAGAGCCACACCAGGGTGACCGTCAGGCCGAGCGCAACGCCCCAGCCCGCGCGGGCAGGTGCACCAGCACGGATCAGACGATCAGCGGCGTCGAAGTCGACGAGGAAGCTGAAGGCCGCCAACGCGATGCAGACCAGCGAGAAGATGATCGCGATCGGACCACCGTCGCGCAGCACACCGGCTCCGCCGGTGAACAAACCGATGATCAGGTTGCCGATCATCAGCACCATCACACCGATGAGTCCGGCGAACAGCATGCGCGTGAAGCGCGGTGTCACACGGATGGCGCCGATCTTGTAGACCAGCAGCATTCCGAAGAACACGCCGAACGTGCCGAGAACCGCCTGGCCGATCAGCGCGCCCGCACTGGTGTCGCCACTGACCATCCAGTTCGCGAACACGAACGAGATCGAACCGACGAACAGTCCCTCGAAGGCCGCGTAGGCGAGGACGATCGCGGGATTGTCCTGTTTGCGGCCGAACGAGGCGACCAACACGAGCACGAGGCCCACGATCGCGCCGATGCCCATGAGGGGCCCGGCCAAGGCGTTGTTGTAGCTGCTGATGACGTAGCTGAGGATTGCGGTGACCGTCAGCACGCCGAGAGTGATCGCCGTCTTGGTGACGACGTCGTCGATGGTCAGCTGGCGTCCGACGGCCTGCGGCGGCGCATACTGCGGCGGGACCTGCTGACCGTACTGGTTGTACATCGCGGCCTGCCCGGCCCCGGCCGCGTTCGACCCGAAGCCGGCGTAGCCGCCGGGATTCTGGTTATCGCGGACGACGCCGCGCATCACCGGGTTACTGCTGTCTCGCACAGGTGCTCCTTTTATGGACGTGTACGTCTCATCAACGGGGATCGACCCGTTCGAGTTCCGACTTTACCTTCTCTTGACCAATTGAGTGATCCGACGGCGCACTCAGTGAGTCGAGGAACACGCGGACCTCGTCGGGTGACTCGTACTCACGAATCGACAGCACCGCTCGCCCCAGACAGATCGAGCGCAGGGTCTGCGCGGCAATGGCGAAGTCATCGCCCCAGCCCAGACCGGGCTTCGCGATCATCAACGACGCCAGGCCATGCGCAGCGGTCCACAATTCGAGGACGACGTCCCCGACCTCATCGGGGTGGAAGATCCCGGCGTCTGCGAGTTCGCTGACAGTTCCGGTGAACCGCACGAACGCCGACGCCGCGAGCACCTCGTCGACCTTGCTGCGCTCGGCCACTGGTGAGACGTGATGAAACGCCTCCCGGTAGAGCACAGGCGTGGCGACCGCGAACCTCACATAGGCGATGCCCATCTGCAGCGCCCGTTCCAGCGGATCGTCGATTCCTTTCGACGCCGCGGCCAGCTCCTCGTCGAGACGTTCGAAGTATCGAGCGCAGACGGCTTCGAGGAGTGCGTCCTTGTCGTCGAAGTGCAAATAGATCGACGGCGGGGTGACGCCCACCCGGTCGGCGACCGCTCGGATGGACACGGCCGACGCGGCTTCGGAGTCGAGCAGCAGTGACGTGGCGGCGTCGATGATCTCGTCGGCCAGCAACTCACCTGACCCGCGGGGCGAGCGGCTCCTGCGACTGGTCCGTGTCACTGTTCTCCTGCGTGTTGTTCTCGTTCTCGGCGGTCTCTTGTGTGCCCGTGTCGGCGACCGTTGTGCGCGGCGGCTCGTCGTCGACCTCCTCGGACAGTCTGAAGCGGTCATGCAGACGTCGCAGCGGTGCGGGTGCCCACCAGTTCAGGCGCCCGGCGAGGCGCATGAACGACGGAACGAGCAGCATCCGGATCAAAGTGGCATCCATCAGCACCGCAAGCGTGAGTCCGACACCGAACATACGCATGAACGACACCTCCGACGCCGCGATTCCCGCGAACACGATGCTCATCAGTAGCGCTGCGGCCGTGATGACGCGACCGGTCCTCGCAATACCGAGCGCGACGGCCTTGTCGTTCGCCGCGCGCGACCTGTCCGACGCGAGCCACGATTCGCGAATGCGGCCGAGCAGGAACACTTCATAATCCATGGATAGCCCGAACGCGATGCAGAACATCAGGACGGGCATCGTTGCCGCGAGGTACCCGGTTGACGTGGTGCCCAAACCATCGAGGTGCCCCTCTTGGAAGAACCACACCATCGCCCCGAACGTCGCCGACAATGACAACACGTTGAGCACCAACGCCTTCAGCGGAAGCACAACGCTTCCGGTGAAGAGGAACAGCAGCACGAACGTCGCGATGGCGATCGCCCCGAGTACCCACGGCAGGTGCGCGTAAATGGAGTCGACGGTGTCGACGTTGGTCGCCGCAGAACCCGTGAACTTCACTGTCAGTCCCGTGGGCACCGGCACGTCTCGCAGCTGAGCCAGTTGATGCTCGCCCGCGGGCCGCATCGGTTCAAGGTTGGTGGCGACCGTGATCACTCCGACCTCGCCGCGTTGGTCCGCGGGATTCGCCGGGGCAACAGCCTTCCCGTCGACGAAGGTTCCGCCCGCGCCCGACACCGATTTGACGTCGGCAACCCGCGACAGTTCCTGCGCATACGACGCCCTCGTCTGCGCGGAGACGTCTCCGGTCGCGACAACGGTGACCGACGACGAGAGGTTCTGGGCGAAGTCGTCGCGGATCTCGTGCTGTATCTGATGGGCGCTGGCGCTGGTGGGCAGCACGCGGTCGTCGGGGAAGCCGAACTTGATCGACAGGAATGGTGCGCCGAGCACCAGCAGAATGACGACGACCGTCGCGCCGACCGGTGCCGCTCGTTTCAACACCCACGACGCCGCGCGGTACCACCAGCCCTCTTCGACCGGGCGTGGTGTCGGTTCGGGACGGCCCAGCAGCTTGCGGACGCCGCGGCGCACGTCGAGGGAGTCGATCCGGTCGCCGAGGAGCATCAGCACCGCGGGCGTGATCACCAGCGACGTCACGGCGGCGATCACCACGACGCCGAGTCCTGCGTACGCGAAGGAACGCAGGAAATACATCGGGAAGATCGCCAGTGCGGCAAGCGCGAGGGCAACGGTCACCGCAGAGAACGCGACGGTGCGTCCCGCTGTCTGCATTGTGCGCAGGATCGCCGACGCTCTGTCGCGGCCGTCGGCCACTTCTTCGCGATACCTCGTCACCAGCAGCAGCGTGTAATCGATCGCGAGCGCCAAACCCATTGCGGTGGTGAGGTTCAACGCGAAGATCGACACGTCGGTGACGGTGCCTATCAGACGCAGCAGCGCGAACGTCAGCACGATCGCGATGATGCCGACGCCGATCGGCAGCATCGCCGCGATGACGCCCCCGAATACGACGATGAGAACGAGGAAGCTGATGGGGATCGCTATCGCCTCTGCGACGGCGAGGTCGCGCGTGGTCTGCTCGTTGACCTGCTGGAAGACCATGCCCTGGCCACCGACGCGGACCGTGATGCCGTCGCGAGTGCCTTCGAATCGGGAGGCGACCTCCTTGGCATGCGCAGGAGCCTCGGCTTCCCCGCCGTCGAGCGTGGCGATGATCAGCGCCGAACTGCGGTCCTTGCTGACCAGGCCCGGCGCGAGCGTCGGGTCTTGCCACACCGACAGAACCGGTTGCTGCACATAGGGAAGGGCGGCGAGTTCGGAGACGATCGACTTGCCGACCGCGGCGGCCCGCTGGTCCTTCTCCATGTCGGTGCCTGCAGGTGCGTCGAGTTTGATGACGACCTGCAGGCCCCCACGCTTGAAGGTGTCGTCGATTTGCTGCGCTGCCTGCGCCGACTCGCTGTTCGGATCGGAATACCCGCCTGCCAGCAGGTGCTGCGATGCCGACGCTCCGTAGATTCCACAGAGCACGAGGAACAGGAACGCCAGTGCGAGAACACGTTTGGGCGCAGATATAGCCACTCGGGTAAGTCTTGCCAACATGCGAGTCCCCTAGCGCGTCGTGGTCACTTACCCACGTTAAGTTATCGGCATTAAGTCAGCGCGTCAAGGGTTCGTCGGCTGATTGCAGGATGCGCCCTGGGTCACAGGTGCACTGATTTCCGGACAGACAGGGGGCGACCTCTTCTGCGTTACGATGGGGTGTGGTCTACCTCTCACTTGCTCTCGCCGCCGTCGCGGTCGGAGCGTGGGTGCTGTCGTACCACCGATCGTCACAGCCGCGCCGCAGCCCCGATCTGTTCATCGCCCTCTCCGAGCTCAACGACTCGACATCGGACCATCAGCGGCACGCGGCAGAGGTCATCGACGAGAAGCATCACCTCGAGGCGCGCGCAGGCTGGCCGTCGGCAGTGATCGGCTTGCTGTCGGTCATGGCAGTGGTGTTCATGGTCCAAGATCCGTCGAGCACCGTCAACGGAAATCGGCTCGTGTGGATGACAAGCGAATTGCTGGTGATCGCACTGATCTCGGCGGTGTGGACGGTGTGGTGCGTTCAGCGCGCCGCGCGCCTGACTGTGCGCCAAGCCGGGCTCCATCGCTGGTGACGCTCCTCTGCCGCTCCGATTCCGCCGCCTAGGGTTTCGTTCGATCGGGCCGAGGCCACATGGCATGCTTGTCGACGCGCCCCTATAGCCCAATTGGCAGAGGCAGCGGACTTAAAATCCGCACAGTGTCGGTTCGAGTCCGACTGGGGGCACCCGGCGAAAGTTGCGTGGGGGGGGGCGGGGGGGGGTTTTTTTACCAGGAGGACGCCACCAAAGCCGAGGGGGAGGAGTGGGCGCGCCGCGGGGGGGGGG
>NZ_LZMI01000074.1:0-5497 GCF_001665475.1 Gordonia sp. 852002-51296_SCH5728562-b
TGAATGCAGTAATGCCCCGCACCTTGAGGGGTGCGGGGCATTACTGGAATGTTGTGCTCGGCGGTGTCCTACTCTCCCACACCGATTAGAGTGCAGTACCATTGGCGCTGGTGGGCTTAGCTTCCGGGTTCGGAATGGGACCGGGCGTTTCCCCACCGCTATAGCCGCCGAAACAATATGAAACAACATCCACACGGGATGCGCTCTTTGTTGAGCAATTGCGTGTGTTGTTTCAGAAGTGTCATAGTGGATGCGAACACACCTTTACTACAAGTTGATGTGTTGGGTGTTGTTGGTAAGTCCTCGGCCGATTAGTACCAGTCACCTAAACCTATTACTAGGCGTACAGTTCTGGCCTATCAACCCCATGGTCTGTAGGGGGCCTTAACCCTTCAAGAGGGTGAGAAACCTCATCTTGGAACAGGCTTCCCGCTTAGATGCTTTCAGCGGTTATCCCTTCCGAACGTAGCTAACCAGCAGTGCTCCTGGCGGAACAACTGGCACACCAGAGGTTCGTCCGTCCCGGTCCTCTCGTACTAGGGACAGGTTTCCTCAAGTTTCTAACGCGCGCGGCGGATAGAGACCGAACTGTCTCACGACGTTCTAAACCCAGCTCGCGTGCCGCTTTAATGGGCGAACAGCCCAACCCTTGGGACCTACTCCAGCCCCAGGATGCGACGAGCCGACATCGAGGTGCCAAACCATCCCGTCGATATGGACTCTTGGGGAAGATCAGCCTGTTATCCCCGGGGTACCTTTTATCCGTTGAGCGACACCACTTCCACACGTTGGTGCCGGATCACTAGTCCCGACTTTCGTCCCTGCTCGACATGTACGTCTCACAGTCAAGCTCCCTTGTGCACTTACACTCAACACCTGATTGCCAACCAGGCTGAGGGAACCTTTGGGCGCCTCCGTTACATTTTAGGAGGCAACCGCCCCAGTTAAACTACCCACCAGGCACTGTCCCTGAACCCGATCAGGGTCCGAGGTTAGAAGTCCAATACGATCAGAGTGGTATTTCAACAATGACTCCATGAACACTGGCGTGCCCACTTCACAGTCTCCCACCTATCCTACACAAACCGAACCGAACACCAATACCAAGCTATAGTGAAGGTCCCGGGGTCTTTTCGTCCTGCCGCGCGTAACGAGCATCTTTACTCGTACTGCAATTTCGCCGAGTCTGTGGTTGAGACAGCAGAGAAGTCGTTACGCCATTCGTGCAGGTCGGAACTTACCCGACAAGGAATTTCGCTACCTTAGGATGGTTATAGTTACCACCGCCGTTTACTGGGGCTTAAATTCTCAGCTTCGCCCCCCGAAGGGAACTAACCGGTCCTCTTAACCTTCCAGCACCGGGCAGGCGTCAGTCCGTATACATCGTCTTACGACTTCGCACGGACCTGTGTTTTTAGTAAACAGTCGCTTCTCTCTGGTCTCTGCGACCCACACCAGCTCACGGAGTAAATCCGGCCACCAGTATGGGTCCCCCTTCTCCCGAAGTTACGGGGGCATTTTGCCGAGTTCCTTAACCACAGTTCTCTCGATCGCCTTAGTATTCTCTACCTGACCACCTGTGTTGGTTTGGGGTACGGGCCGTGTACCAACTCACTAGAGGCTTTTCTCGGCAGCATAGGATCATGGACTTCACCACAACGGTTACGCATCACCTCTCAGACTCAATGAAACACGGATTTACCTATGTTTCGTCCTACAGGCTTACACCAGGACAACCATCGCCTGGCACCACTACCTTCCTGCGTCACCCCATCGCTTGCCTACTACCAGCCAAGGTCCTGTGCATCACCCCACCCGGCGCCCGAAGGCACTCCTGGGGGATCTGGACAGTTAGTACAACTGATTCAGCATGGGCGCGGATACACGGGTACGGGAATATCAACCCGTTGTCCATCGACTACGCCTGTCGGCCTCGCCTTAGGTCCCGACTCACCCTGGGCGGATTAGCCTGGCCCAGGAACCCTTGGTCATTCGGCGGCAGAGTTTCTCACTCTGCTTTCGCTACTCATGCCTGCATTCTCACTCCCACACCCTCCACACCTCGTTCACACGGGCGCTTCCACGGATGCAGGACGCTCCCCTACCCACCCACACACCTAGCCCACAACCCGTAGATCATGGGCGGGCTTATGTGAGTGCCGCGGCTTCGGCGGTGTACTTGAGCCCCGCTACATTGTCGGCGCAGGATCACTTGACCAGTGAGCTATTACGCACTCTTTCAAGGGTGGCTGCTTCTAAGCCAACCTCCTGGTTGTCTTCGCGACCCCACATCCTTTTCCACTTAGTACACGCTTAGGGGCCTTAGCCGGCGATCTGGGCTGTTTCCCTCTCGACTACGAACCTTATCGCCCGCAGTCTCACTGCCCTGCTCTCACTTACCGGCATTCGGAGTTTGGCTGACGTCAGTAACCTAGTAGGGCCCATCGGCCATCCAGTAGCTCTACCTCCGGTAAGAAACACAGAACGCTGCACCTAAATGCATTTCGGGGAGAACCAGCTATCACGGAGTTTGATTGGCCTTTCACCCCTACCCACAACTCATCCCCTCCATTTTCAACTGAAGTGGGTTCGGGCCTCCACGACGTCTTACCGACGCTTCACCCTGGCCATGGGTAGATCACTCCGCTTCGGGTCTAGACCCGGCGACTCCACGCCCTATTCAGACTCGCTTTCGCTACGGCTACCCCACACGGGTTAACCTTGCCACCGAGCACTAACTCGCAGGCTCATTCTTCAAAAGGCACGCCATCACCCACAATCAACCAAATGATTCACAGGCTCTGACGGATTGTAAGCGTCCGGTTTCAGGCACTATTTCACTCCCCTCCCGGGGTACTTTTCACCTTTCCCTCACGGTACTTGTCCGCTATCGGTCACCAGGAAGTATTCAGGCTTACCGGGTGGTCCCGGCAGATTCACAGCAGATTCCACGAGCCCGCTGCTACTTGGGCACCCATCACGCAAGACCACACGTTTTCAGCTACCGGACTCTCACCGTCTACGGCAGACCATTCCAGGCCACTTCACCTAACATGCAGCATTTATCACTCACGCCCCGACAGGTAGATCGGAGAAGATGAACCCCACAACACCACACACACAACCCCTACCCAGTATCACATGCGCATGGTTTAGCCTCCTCCGCTTTCGCTCGCCACTACTCACGGAATCACAATTGTTTTCTCTTCCTATGGGTACTGAGATGTTTCACTTCCCCACGTTCCCCCCACACAGCCTATACATTCAGCTGGTGGTAACACGACATCACTCGTGCTGGGTTTCCCCATTCGGACACCCTCGGATCACAGCTCGTTTGACAACTCCCCGAGGACTATCGCGGCCTACCACGTCCTTCATCGGCTCCTGGTACCAAGGCATCCACCGAACGCCCTAAAACACTTACAACAACACCTACAAACACACCCCACACACACCGCACAACAGCACGATCCACGCGAGACACGAATGTAGACACAAAAACTCGACAAAACACACAACCAAAAAACTTGTATGCATTGCAAAAATAAAGATGCTCGCATCCACTATGCACTTCTCAAACAACACACACCCGTAACCGCTTCTCTCTCCTGCCACCATCACAGTGACGATCAACGAGACAATCTGCATCACGGGCACAGAGAAAACTCAGTGTGTTCTCTCAGAACCCCGATAGTGTGCGATAAACGCGCCAGCCTCGCGGCCCGCGACAACCCAGCTACAACCGAATGAGTCGGTAAAGCTTTGAGTTCGTTTGATGTTTCACCCGTGAACACACTCGTGCCGCACCACGATCGGGTGCAGAAACACGGTTGTTTGTATGCTCCTTAGAAAGGAGGTGATCCAGCCGCACCTTCCGGTACGGCTACCTTGTTACGACTTCGTCCCAATCGCCGATCCCACCTTCGACAGCTCCCTCCACAAGGGTTAGGCCACCGGCTTCGGGTGTTACCGACTTTCATGACGTGACGGGCGGTGTGTACAAGGCCCGGGAACGTATTCACCGCAGCGTTGCTGATCTGCGATTACTAGCGACTCCGACTTCATGGGGTCGAGTTGCAGACCCCAATCCGAACTGAGACTGGCTTTAAGGGATTCGCTCCACCTCACGGTCTCGCAGCCCTCTGTACCAGCCATTGTAGCATGTGTGAAGCCCTGGACATAAGGGGCATGATGACTTGACGTCATCCCCACCTTCCTCCGAGTTGACCCCGGCAGTCTCCTGCAAGTCCCCGGCATAACCCGCTGGCAATACAGGACAAGGGTTGCGCTCGTTGCGGGACTTAACCCAACATCTCACGACACGAGCTGACGACAGCCATGCACCACCTGTACACCAACCACAAGGGAACAGCCATCTCTGACTGCGTCTGGTGTATGTCAAACCCAGGTAAGGTTCTTCGCGTTGCATCGAATTAATCCACATGCTCCGCCGCTTGTGCGGGCCCCCGTCAATTCCTTTGAGTTTTAGCCTTGCGGCCGTACTCCCCAGGCGGGGTACTTAATGCGTTAGCTACGGCACGGATTCCGTGAAATGAAACCCACACCTAGTACCCACCGTTTACGGCGTGGACTACCAGGGTATCTAATCCTGTTCGCTACCCACGCTTTCGCTCCTCAGCGTCAGTTACTACCCAGAGACCCGCCTTCGCCACCGGTGTTCCTCCTGATATCTGCGCATTTCACCGCTACACCAGGAATTCCAGTCTCCCCTGTAGTACTCAAGTCTGCCCGTATCGCCTGCACGCCTGCAGTTAAGCTGCAGAATTTCACAGACGACGCGACAAACCGCCTACGAGCTCTTTACGCCCAGTAATTCCGGACAACGCTTGCACCCTACGTATTACCGCGGCTGCTGGCACGTAGTTGGCCGGTGCTTCTTCTGCTCCTACCGTCACTTGCGCTTCGTCGGAGCTGAAAGAGGTTTACAACCCGAAGGCCGTCATCCCTCACGCGGCGTCGCTGCATCAGGCTTGCGCCCATTGTGCAATATTCCCCACTGCTGCCTCCCGTAGGAGTCTGGGCCGTGTCTCAGTCCCAGTGTGGCCGATCACCCTCTCAGGTCGGCTACCCGTCGTCGCCTTGGTAGGCCATTACCCCACCAACAAGCTGATAGGCCGCGGGCCCATCCCCAACCGCAAAAGCTTTCCACAAATCCCCATGCGAGGAAAAATGAATATTCGGTATTAGACCCAGTTTCCCAGGCTTATCCCAAAGTCAGGGGCAGATCACCCACGTGTTACTCACCCGTTCGCCACTCGAGTACCCAGCAAGCTGGGCCTTTCCGTTCGACTTGCATGTGTTAAGCACGCCGCCAGCGTTCGTCCTGAGCCAGGATCAAACTCTCCATGAAAACCTATCAAAAACCCACCAACCATACAGCCGGCAGAATTTTCAACACAATCTCAGCCAGAGAGACAAAAACCTGACCAAACAAAAACTAGCAACACCCAGACCCAAAGACCTGAGCGTCACAAAA
>NZ_LZMI01000075.1:0-46389 GCF_001665475.1 Gordonia sp. 852002-51296_SCH5728562-b
GCGCCCCCTCCAAAACCCCCTCTTGCGGGTTCCCCCCCCCACACCCCGGGCTCCCCCACCCCCCCCCCCCCCCCCGCCGGCCGGGCGGGGGGGGCCTGGCCGGGGGCGGGCCGTCGTGTTGTCGTAGCGGTCCGTATGGTCGGGATCAGGGATCGTCGGGATCAGGGATGGTCGGGATCACGATGTCGAGACGGGAGCGTCAGCATGGGACAGCAGGAGGCGGGGCCACGGCCCGAGGACCTCTATCGCGCGCCGTTGATGCCTGGCCTCTACCCGCCGCTCGGCTTCGCCCCCGACGGCACGCCGCGGTTCGTTCCCGGCCAGCAGCCCTCGCGTGCAGCCGCCGGACCCCAGGCTCCCGCAGGCGTCACACCGCAGTCGGGAGGCGCCGGAGCGCCCCCACCCGGCCCTACAGAACCCGGCCCATCAAGATTCGACGACGAGCGGCGTCAGCCGAAGTCGCCGGGCAGGTTCGGCACGGGGGTGGTGTTCGCGCTGGTCGCGGCCGTCGTTCTCGGTTTGGTGTTCTACGGTTTCTCGCTGATCCGACAATCCGACGCGCAGTCCCAGGACGCGCCTGCGACCCTGACGCTCGTCGATCCCACCACCCCCGACGTCCCGACCCAGCAACAGCAACCCAACAACCCGATGGTCCCGCCCGGTGCGACGCCTGCACCGCGCGACAGCGACACCGCGGGCCGATCCGTCACCTACGACGCGACCATCGAGGGCAGCGGAACCATCCTCTACGTCGACGACGTCGGCCTGCGCAGCGAGTTCACGCCACCTCCAACCTGGCACCTCGAGTTCACCGCGGGATCGGCGCCGCTACGACTGTTGGTCCTGGCCGGGCTGAACAGCTCGGCGTCGTGCGAGATCAAGGTCGACGGCCAGAGCGTCTCGATCGATCGGGTCGACGCCGGGTCGTCCCGACGCACCGCCACCTGCCGCGCCTGACCGTAACGAAGTGGTGGAGACCGCCATCCGATGTGTGTCGCGGCCTCTCGCTCGCTACCGTAGACGCGTGAGTACAACCCCAGCCCCTGATCACGACACCGCGGCGAGCGGCGGATCGGTCGATACCGCTCCGGTTCGGGAGTACAAGACGATGATCACCTGGCGTGGTGTCGGAGTCGACAGACTCGAGCAGGTGCGCCTGCACGTGTCCGGACTGCGCATCAAGGCATACGGTCGCATCATCTCGGCGGCAACCGCCGACAACGAGGCGTTCTCCGCGTCGTACGAGCTGATCACCAACGACGCGGGAATCACCAAGCGACTCTCCATCCACCTCCTCCGGGAGAGCGGCGAGAGCCAACTCGGACTCTCTCACGACGACGAGAACCTCTGGCTCGTGCGCACCAACGGCGACACCATTCGCAGCGACTTCGACGGCGCGCAGGACGTCGACCTGGCCATGTCGCCGATGTTCAACGCGCTGCCCATCCGTCGATTCGGCCTGACCACAGCTCCGACCGACGTCGAGATCCCGGTGGCGTACGTCTATCTGCCGACCGGCGACGTCAAGCCTGCGCGGATGCATTACACCTCCGGGCCCGACGGCATCGACGTCGTCTCGCCGGTGGCGACCGCGAAGATCACCGTCGACGACAACGGATTCGTCGTCAACTACTCGGGACTGGCCGAGCGCGTCTGAGGGGTCACCCCAGCCAGACCCGACCCTCGTGGGCCTGTTTGCGCATGTCCGACGCCCAGCCGGGTGCGCCGACGCTGACCCCGACAATGGGCTCCCGACCCCGCGCGGCCATTTCCTCGTAGGCCATGCGTGCGCGATGCCCGTCGTCGATCAGCGCGGCAACGCTGCCCGAGTCGCGCAGTTCGTCGCGTGCCTGCACGAGACGGTCGATCGCCTCGCTGAGCGCGTTCAGCACGGCGATGTCGTTGGCCTCGATCATGGCGCGCTGCAGTGCGGGTTCGGTCGCGGCCACGCGCGTCCCGTCCCGGAAACTGCCGGCTGCCAGACGAAGTGCGAGGTTGCTCTCTCCTGCGCCCACAGCAGCCGTGTCGGCGGCAAGCAGGTGCGGAACGTGCGAGATCGCCGCGACGGCCCTGTCGTGTGCGTCGGGCGCCGCGGGTACGACAATCGCTGACACCTGCAGCGCGAGCTCTGCCACCGCGGTCCAATCGTCGGCGTCGGTGTCGTCGGACGTGGTGACCATCCACATCGCATTGGTGAACAGCGTCGGATCGCATGCGTCCCATCCGGACCGGCTGGTCCCGGCCATCGGATGCCCGCCGACGTACCGCGCATGCGGATGAAGCCTGGAAACCTTCTCTGCCACAGCCTGTTTCACGCTGATGACATCGGTGAGCAGACATTGCGGTGCCGTCTCGGCGATTGCACTCAGCAGCGGCTCGATCGTCGTGACCGGGGTGGCCAGCACGATGATCGCGTCGTCGGCTGCCGCGCGTCGCAGCGTCGCAACCAGATCCGACGAGGCGTCGTATCCAGAATTCGACGCCGCGTCGACGGTCGCCTCGGAGCGGTTGTAGCCGAACACGTCGCGCCCGGCCGCCGTGAGGGCCTGCATGAACGACCCGCCGATCAGCCCGAGGCCGAGGATGCAGACCGGTCGTCGAGTCGTCGACGTCGCCTGTGATTCCTGCGCGGTCTGCGGTTGGCTGCCCTGCTTGTCTCCGGTCACAAGGACCAGATTCGCACATCGGTCGCGGGTCCCGGAGCGTGTGCCGACGGAGTGTGGACGGCCAGAGTCGGAAGGGGATTGGGGCGGGCGTCGATTCTCGACTACCGTGAGCGTCATGGCAGGTGCCGGCGCTGGGGTTTCGGACTCCAACAAGCAGCAAGCGATCGACGATATCGAGGGTTTCGCGGTAGCCGTGGTCCGCGAGGATGCCGCTTGGAAGGTGAAGGCGCTCGACGAGTCCGCCCTGACCGACCTGTCCGCCGCCGAGACGCAATTGCGTGAGCTGCGGGCAGCGGGTGCCGTGTTCGGACTCCTCGACATCGACGACGAATTCTTCATCGTCGTCCGCCCGGCCCCCGGCGGTGCACGACTGCTGATCTCCGACGCGACCGCCGCGATCGACTACGACATCGCCGCCGACGTCCTCGACGCCATCAACGTCGACGTCCCCGATCTCGACGACGACGAGCTCGACGACATCGACCCGTGGGAGGAAGGCGACCTCGGCGTGCTCTCCGACCTCGGACTTCCCGACGCGGTGATGGGCGTCATCGTCGGCGACACCGACCTCTACGCCGACGAGCAGATCGGCATGATCGCCGCGCGACTCGGATTCGCCGACGAACTGTCGAAGGTGCTCGACTCGCTCGGACACTGAGGGCCCGCGTGTGAACGGCGGGCATGACGCGTCGCGCGTTCCGGATCAGATGAGCCTGTGGGATCAGATGATCGGTGAGGCGCTGTCCGCGGCCGTCGACTCCTCCGGACCCGACGATGTCCCCATCGGGGCCGTGGTCTTCGACCCCGCGGGCGTCGAACTCGCGCGCGCAGGCAACCGTCGTGAACTCGACGCGGATCCGACCGCCCACGCCGAGATCCTCGCGCTCCGAGCCGCCGCGCACGCCTTCGGTGACGGGTGGCGCCTACCCGGGTGCACCATCGCGGTCACCGTCGAGCCGTGCACGATGTGCGCTGGCGCGATCACGCTCTCACGCGTCGACGCACTGGTCTTCGGCGCGTGGGAACCCAAGACCGGCGCCGTCGGGTCGCTGTGGGACGTCGTCCGCGACCCGCGCCTTGCCCACCGCCCGCAGGTCCGCGGCGGGGTGCGGGAGGCGGAGTGTCGGGAGCTGATGGTCGGCTTCTTCGACACGCGCCGCGAGGGCTGAGCCGTCGACGGTGCGCTCGAGACGGCCGACTGGGCGCTCAAGACTGTCGACCGTGCGCCCCTGACCGCTCCGTCACGGCGTGACGACGGCGCGCTCCGGTCCGTCGTAGCTCCACGCCTTCTCGACGTCGTCGATCCCGAACGCCGCGTAGGGCACCTGCAGGGCGCCCGATGCGATCGCGTCGATGACCGCGGGAATCGAGCGCATCTGCTGCTCGGCAGACACCGAACCCGCCCCGCTGCCGGAGATCGTGATGTTCCGTGATCGCAGGAGCGTCGACGGTACGGCGGCGTGCGTCCCGGCGAGCGACCCGATCTGCACGTACGAGATCTGAGCGTCGTCTTCGTGCAATCCCTGCCGCCCCAGCGCGGTGAACGTGGCCTCGGCGACCGGACCCCAGACGTAGTCGAGGACAAGGTCGGGGGTCGACGTGGCAACGGCCTCGGCTAGCGCGCCTGCTGGATCGTCGACATCGAGTTCGACGACGTCGACGTTGGGCGCGCGCAGGCTGCGTAGTACCGCCTGGTTCCGGCCGGCGGCGATGATGCGGTCGGCACCAAGGACCCGTGCGCTCTGAACTGCCAGCCGACCCGACATTCCTGTCGCACCCAGGATCAGCACGGTCCCGAGCCTGCCGCGCGCGTCCCGGTGGGCGTGCAGCGGAAGCCATCCGGAGCCTGCGGGATTGACCCCCGCGGCCACTGCGAGCGGGTCGGCGTCGTCGGGGACCGGAAATCCGCCCTGTGCTGCCATGCGCTCGGCCATCGTGCCCCAGGGAGGTGCGATGCGGCCCGTGTAGCGCAGTGAACCGTCTGCTGCGCGCACCACAGCGTCGATGCCTGGCACCTGCGGGTAGATGCCGGAACTGCCGTAGTGGCGGCCCGCCGCCAACGACCTGACGATCTGGTGCAGACCTGCGCCCACGAGCTCGAAGAGCTGTGTTCCCGCGACGACCTCCGGTTCGTCGAAGGTTCCGGGCACCGGGTTGTGTCCGGCTTCGGTGATGATTGCTGCCTTCATGAGGAGTCTCCTTAACTTAGTTAAATCGGGACTGCCACCAGGTTCCCTTAACTTTGTTAATCTGTCAACCGTGCCGACAGGACGATCCAAAGGACTGACCCGCGCCGACATCGTGCAAGCGGCGTTGGATCTGCTCGACGAAAAGGGCATCGACGCCGTCACGGTCCGCGCTGTGGCGACCCGACTCGGAGTCAAGGCGCCGGCCCTGTACTGGCACGTCGAGAACAAGCAGGCGCTGCTCGACGAGATGGGCACCGAGATTCAACGTCGGGTGATCACCGAACTCCGTGCGCAACCAATGGACGTCTGGCCCGACTCGGTCGCGACCTACGCGCGCGTGCTGCGTCGCGAATACCTCGCCCACCGCGACGGCGCACGCACGTTCAGCGGAACGCGACTGACCGACCCAGAGGTGCTGCGTGCGCAGGAACCGTGGCTCGAGCAGCTCGTCGCGTCGGGCGTTGATCTCGAAAGGGCGGTGCGCGCAGTCGAATTCGTGACAGCTTTTGTCGTCGGATTCGTCATCGAAGAACAGGAGCGTGCGCAGTCGGGCGAGCCGCGTTACTCGCTGTCGGATCGGACCGAGATGCTCGGCGACGACGTTCCGCTGGTCGCGGAGGCCGGTCGGATTCTTTTTGGCGATCGAGAGCAGCGATTCGAGCGCAACCTCGACGCCATCGTCGACGTGCTGCGCGCTACCACCTGATCGCAGGGGTGTCGAGGTATGCACAAACCAGGGTTCTCACCCAAAGACACAGGCGCCCCGTTGTGGCAGGTTGGTAATCGAGCGCGGAGCATCGGGCTCCGCATGGCGAGGAGTCGACACCATGAGTGAATCCAGCGACAAGATCAACGAGGCCGTGGAATCGGTCAAAGGCAAGATCACCGAGTTCACGGAGAACGAGGTGCAGGACGCCGTGGGCACGGCGAAGGAGAAGTTCACCGAGTTCACGGAGAACGAGAAGGTGCAGGACGCCGTGGGCACGGCGAAGGAGAAGATCACCGAGTTCACCGAGAACGAGAAGGTGCAGGACGCCGTGGGTACGGCCAAGGAGAAGTTCGGCGAGATCAAGGACAAGCTCCTCGGGAAGTGAGACCGGTCCCGCGTGACCGCAGGCAAGGTGCGCACGACTGACCCGCCAAGGCTTCGACCCGGCCAGATTTCGATATAACAGCGCCACTTCGACGATGTGTACGGTGGATTTCAGGAGACGCGAAAACCGCGCTCTGGTTCGCACACGCGAAGGAGAGTTCTATGGCAACCACTGATGATGCACAGAACAAGGCAGAAGAGCTCAAGGGTCGGGGCAAGGAAGCTGTCGGAAGCCTGACCAACAACGACGACCTCAAGAATGAGGGCAAGGGCGACCAGGCTGTAGCCGAAGGCAAGCAGAAGGTCTCCGAGGTTGCCGACAAGGTCAAAGAAGGCGTCGACAGCATCAAGGACAAGCTCACCGGCCACTGAGCCATACGGCGTGGCGAGCTCGCCATGCACCTCGCTGACCTGCTGATTTAGTGTCAGACGCCAGCTGCGGTACAGTCTTCCGCGGTGGCGTGTCCGAGCGGCCGAAGGTGCAGCACTCGAAATGCTGTGTGCGGTAACCCCGTACCGAGGGTTCAAATCCCTCCGCCACCGCCAGAAACACCCCCTCATCTACGCAGATGAGGGGGTGTTTCGCTGTCTGGGGGTTAGTTGGCTCTCCCGTTTTCAGTCATTTCTGAAGGGTCCCGACGAGCCGACCTGGGCTTTTGCCGCCGGGCATCTCTGAAATTGACTGAAAACGGGAGCGGCCCGGAACGTCTTCGGACGGAGCACGTCCACCTGCCGTGCCAGGCGGGGCGACGGCGTCAGTGCTCCGTCGAGAACCCCGCGCGCCGACGGTGCGCTTCCAGCGCAAGCGTGACGAGGCGGTCGATCAGGTCGGGGTAGGCGATGCCGGTGGCGCCCCACAGCTTCGGGTACATCGAGCCGGGGGTGAATCCGGGGATCGTGTTGACCTCGTTGAGCAGCCAGCCGCGGCCCGGCTCCTCGTAGAAGAAGTCGACGCGCGCCATGCCCGCGCACCGCATCGCGAGGAATGTCTTCGCCGCGAGCTCGCGGACCTCGCGTACCGCCTCATCGCTCAGCGGTGCCGGGATCACCAGCTGGGCTGCGCCGGTGATGTATTTGTCCTCGTAGTCGTAGAACTCGCTCCCGGAGATGATCTCGCCTGGCACCGACGTCTCGGGGTTCTCGTTGCCGAGCACCGCAATCTCGACCTCGCGCCCGGACACGAACTCCTCGATCACCACGACGTCGTCGTAGCGCAGTGCCAGGTTGATCGCGTCGTCGAGTTCGGTTGCGTTGTGCGCCTTGGTGATTCCCACCGACGACCCGAGGTTGGCCGGCTTGACGAACAGCGGCAGGCCCAGCTCCTCGATGGCGCGGAACGCGACGGTGCGCGGGTCGTCGACGCCGTCGCGGTATTCGATCCACCGGCACTGCGGGATTCCCGCCTGCGCGGCGATGACCTTGGCCATGCCCTTGTCCATACACGCTGCGGAGCTGAGCACACCGGCGCCGACGTAGGGCAGCTTGAACAGCTCGAGCATTCCCTGGATCGTGCCGTCCTCGCCGTGCGGGCCGTGCAGCAGCGGCAGCACAACGGTGATCGCTCCGTCGGAATCGGCCTGTAGCTCGCGCAGCGGGTCGACGACGGTGCCCGCGATGTCGAGTGCATCGGGCAGCGGTGTCTTGTCGGCCAGTGAGGCGATCACCTTGTCGTTGCGGACCCAGGTCCCGTTCTTCGCGATACCGATCGGGACGACGCTGTACTTGGCCGGATCGGCTGCTGCCAGCACGTGCGCCGCGGTCACGCGCGACACATCGTGCTCGGCGGACACGCCGCCGTAGAGAACAACCAGGCGAAGCAGGGGAGTCGACATGGGTCACACGATACGTCGACGCCTCGCCGCGCTCTCCCCGGCGTGCGGGGCGTTTTGCTCCTTCCTCTAGCGTTGAGTCGTGCACATGCAGGCAAATGAGGTGGCGGACGCGGTTGGCGGTCAACTCGTCGGAAACGACGTGACGGTCGACGGCGCGACGATCGACTCGCGCGCGGTGCGGTCCGGACAGCTGTTTGTCCCGGTCGTCGCTGCTCGCGACGGACACGACTTCATCGAGGGCGCGGTGTCGGCGGGAGCGGGCGCCTACCTCACCTCGACCGGCCCTGTCGAGGGCGTCGAGGCCCCGGCCATCACCGTCGTCGACACCGCGCTCGCACTCGCCGACCTCGGCCGTGCAGCGCGGCGTCGACTTCCCGAACGGGTGGTTGGGATCACCGGGTCGGTGGGCAAGACGTCGACCAAGGATCTGCTGGCCGGACTGCTCTCCACGACGTTCCGCACGGCCGCGAGCGAGAAGTCGTTCAACAACGAACTCGGCCTACCGCTCACCCTGTTCAACGCCCCCGACGACACCGAGGCCGCGGTCGTCGAGATGGGTGCGCGCGGGGTCGGGCATATCGAGTTGCTGTGTTCGATCGCCCACCCGACCGTCGGCATCATCACCCGGGTCGAGGGCGTGCACCTCGAACTCTTCGGCAGCATCGAGGCCGTCGCGCGTGCGAAAGGTGAACTGGTCGAGGCACTTCCGGCCGACGGCATCGCCGTGCTCAACGCCGACCACGAGCGCGTCGCGGCAATGGCATCCCGCACGTCCGCGCAGGTGCTGACCTACGGCCTCACCCCCTCGGCAGACGTCGTGGCCACCGACATCGTCGTCGACGATCAGCTCCGTGCATCGTTCCGCCTGCACACGCCGTGGGGCAGCACGCAGGTGTCGCTCGCGGCGCGCGGCGAGCATCAGGTGTCCAACGCGCTCGCCGCCGCGGCGGCAGCGGGCGGGCTCGGCGTACCCGTCGAGTCGATGCCCGCCGGGTTCCTCGACGCCGCGCTGTCGGGTCTGCGCATGGAGCTCTCCACCACGGCCGACGGCGTCGTCGTGCTCAACGACGCCTACAACGCCAACCCGACGTCGATGTCGGCCGCGCTGCGCTCCCTGGCGGCCCTCGATGCTCGACGACGCTTCGCCGTGCTGGGAACGATGGCAGAACTCGGACACGATTCAGCCGCCGAGCACGAGGCGATCGCGACCCAGGCCGACTCACTCGGCGTCACGGTGATCGCCGTCGACGAGCCCAGCTACGGCTCGACGGCCACCCACGTCGCCGACATCGACGCCGCCGTCGCAGCACTCGACGGACTCGAGCGCGGCGACGCGGTCCTGGTCAAGGGCAGCCGCGTCGCAGCGCTCGAGCGGGTCGCCGAAAAGCTGGGCTGACTCACTTCCCGTCTGTGTCCTTACCTTCTGCGTTGGCGCGGATCACGTCGCGCAGGAACACCGCGAGGCCGGGCGCGACGGCGTCGTAGTGCTTGGCGAATCGCGGATCGGCGACGTACATGTCGCCGAGACAGACCTGCATCTCGTAGCCGCAGTCGTAGAACTTCTCGATGCTCGCCCGATGTTGCTCGGCGAGATCGTTTGCCTCGGCAGAACTCGGTTCGACGCCGCGCCGCAACGCGTCGGCGAGTCGTGCCTCGAAGGCGTCGGCGTCGGCTTTGATCTGGCGCCAGTCGTCCTTGCTGAACTGGGCCGTTCGCTGCTGGCTCTGCTTCCACTCGTCGGTGTCACCCCAGCGCTGCTGCGCCTCGGCTGAGTACTCCTCGGGTAGCCACTCGTCGCCGAAGATCTCGCTCTGCTCGGCGGCCGACAACTGAATTCCTGACTTCTTCGCGTCCATCATGTCCTCCACTGCTGCGACCATCCGGTGCAAGCGAGCGATCCGCTCATTGAGCAGATCGCGCTGGGTGGTCAAGTGGCCCAGCGCATCTGCGTGCGGATCGTCGAGCAGGGTCGCGATCTGCTCGAGCGGAAAGCCCAACTCCCGGTAGGTCAGCACCTGGTGGAGGCGCTCGACGTCGGCGTCGTCGTACACGCGGTATCCCGCGGGTGTTCGGCCCGTCGGGATGACCACACCGATCTGGTCGTAATGGTGCAGCGTCCGCACACTGACGCCGACGAGGCCAGCGACCGCACCGACGGTGAGGTCGCCCGACGACGGGGCATTTCCTTCGCTCACACCGATGACCTTGCTGCCTGACGTCGCGTGAGGGTCAAGTCGGCGAATGCACTACGGCGCGAAGCCAACTCTGTCCGAGCCCTTCTCGCACGCCGCGAGCAGGCCGTGTCCGGTGGCCGGGGCGCACGACCAGCCGTCGACATCCTGCGGCTCACCACTCGAGATCTTCGGTCCGTACGACTTCGCCAGTGTCATGGCGTCGGCACAACTCACGTCGCCGGCCAGAATCTGTACGGTCAGCGCGCCGTCGGGCCCGGAGATCTGGTCGCACGACTTGGTGCCCGCGGCGGTCTCGGGCGGTACCGAGGTGGTCGGTGTTCCCGGTCGGGGGCCGCCGACCACGGCGGGGCTCGTCGAATCGCTCACCTGCGTCGTCGCAGAGCTCGACGTGTCTGATTGCTGGTCGGAGCCACAGCCGGTCAGCGCCAGGGACGTGGCCGCGAGGGCTCCGCAGCAGGCCAGCACGATCCGGGTGGGTACCTTGAGGTTCGTTCCGCGCGTCATGGACTCACCGTAGCGAATCGACGCTTCGGGTCCGCGGACCTCGTCGGGAGCTGGTTTGAGCTCAGGGCGCTCGACCTGCGAAGATCGGTCGGTGACCCCGCCCGACATCGACGCTCCCGACACCAACCCGACCGGTCTGCACCTGCATCCCGAACATTCGTACGCGGTGGGCACGCGGCTCGACGGTTCGCTCGGCCGCACAGGGGTCATCACGACGCCGCACGGCGAGATCCACACACCCGCCTTCGTTCCGGTCGGAACCAAGGCGACGGTCAAGACGGTCCTGCCCGAGGCGGTCGCCGCGCTCGGCGCGCAGGCCGTGCTCGCCAACGCCTATCACCTGTATCTGCAGCCGGGACCCGAGATCGTCGACGCCGCGGGCGGCCTCGGCGCCTTCATGAACTGGTCGGGTCCGACCTACACCGACAGCGGCGGGTTTCAGGTCATGTCGCTCGGCACGGGTTTCAAGAAGGTCATCTCGATGGACGTGACCGGCGAGCAGGACGACGAGAAGATTGCCGAAGGGCGCGAACGACTTTCCCGTGTCGACGACGACGGCGTCACCTTCAAATCGCATCTCGACGGGTCGTCGCATCGGTTCACGCCCGAGCTGTCGATGCAGATCCAGCACCAACTCGGCGCCGACATCATCTTCGCGTTCGACGAGCTGACCACGCTGATGAACACCCGTGGCTACCAGGAGAATTCGCTCGAACGCACCCGGCAGTGGGCGATTCGCTGTCTGGCAGAACACAATCGGCTTTCCGTCGAGCGTGGACATCGACCCCAGCAGTCGCTGTGGGGAGTCCTGCAGGGCGCGCAGTACGAGGATCTACGACGCAAAGCTGCCCGTGACCTGACCGAGCTCTCGCGTCGCGACCAGGATTCCGGTGGAAAGGGCTTCGGCGGCTTCGGAATCGGCGGCGCCCTGGAGAAGGCCAACCTCGGCACGATCGTCGGCTGGGTGAATTCCGAACTGCCAGAAGACAAGCCGAAACATCTGTTGGGTATCAGCGAGCCCGACGACATCTTCACCGCGATCGAGAACGGCGCAGACACCTTCGACTGCGTCTCGCCGACCCGCGTCGCGCGCAATGGCGCCATCTACTCGCTCGACGGCCGCTACAACATCACCAACGCGCGATACCGCACCGACTTCCGCTCACTTGATCCCGAGATCACCAACTACACCTCGCAGTACTCGCGCGCCTACCTGCATCACCTGTTCAAGGCGAAGGAAGGACTCGGTGCGACGCTGGCAACACTGCACAACGTCGCCTTCGTCGTGCAGATGGTCGACGGCGCGCGCAGAGCCATCGAGTCCGGCGACTACTACGCCTACCGCGAAGAGTTCCTCGGCCGGTACTACGCGGGCAATCGCAACGACTGAGCCACGCAATGGCCGGGTGATCAGGCCGTTTGCGACTCGAGAACCGTGTGTTCCGGCGTGATGCGTTCCCAGAAGACTGCGCCGACGCAGGCGATGACCACCCATCCGACGCCGATCACCCCGCACCACAGGATCAGCGTCATGGCCACCCCGATCGGCCCGAACCCGTTCCAGCCGGAAAGCAGCGCCGGAAATGCTACTCGCGAGGCGAGTGGCAGGACGACACCATCGACCGCGACCCCGGCCAAGCCGGCCAGAAGAAGATAGCGCAGACCTCGACCGCCGTCGCGGACCAAGAGCGGTGGGGTCAGTGACCAGAAGATCCACACCGGTATCAGCCCGACGACGAACATCAGCGCGTGTGTGGTCGAGGTGGCGCCGACGGTGTAGGTCAGCCATTCTCGCGTAGCCAGCATCACGAGGTACAGCAGGAACCAGATGGCGCCGCGGAGGAGACGTTGGCCGAGCCCGAACTGTTCCCGACGCCACGCCTTTCCGAAGATGGCGGCGATGGTGATCGACATGGGGATTCCCCAGACTAGGAAGCCCGCAACGCCGAATATGGTCCAGCTCGATCGCAATCCTGCGGAGTTGCCGAAGGCCTCGCGTACCTGGTCGTCGAGCGGGTGGTGGAGCCCGGTTTCCCGGATGAACACCGTTCCCGGGCTCGCGTTGGAGGCGAACCCGGAAAAGTATCCGAATCCGAGGATGATCAACGGAATCACCGTGGTGAACAGCTCGACTGACACGAGAGTGCCCGCGGTGCCGCCGTCGATCTCGGTGAACCGATCAGCGATCGCGGTCGTGATCCGACCCGACCGGGCCTCATGCAGTCGACGACGACGCTCCGCGAATCGACTCTCCGGATCGATACGCTCGCGCTGTTCACTCATTGGTGCATATCGAAATCACTCCGAACGCAGTCGCTACTTCTCGTTGGTCGCTACTACTCGTTGGTCGCTACTTCTTATCGTCGAGCTTTGTCTTCTCGTCGGCGGCCAGCCGGGCGATCACTGCTGCTCGCGACACCGGGTCGAGCGCGCCGATGGCGTTCTCGACCTCGGCAGTGGTCGCATCAACTGTGCGTCGCTTGCTGTTGAAAACTACCGCGGCGACCACGAGTGCGATACCCACAGCAGCGATGACAATTCGATTCGGACTCATGATGTCCTTCTTGGATTCGCTGGGATGCCTTCAGAGTTGAAGCTACCCTCGTCGCACCTCTTTGTGGTGAGCCAATGGTCCTGAAATCATCGGATTCGACTGTCCGCCAATGCAAATCACCAAGCCATGTCACCGATCGTGGACCAAACGGGCATACTGCCTGCGCCACCAGGTAGGCCGACGAGGATCCGCCCCTACTGCGGTCCGCACTCTCCGGGAACCAACGCAATGTCCGTTTCGTTGACTTTCACGTATCCTGGAGTCCGATATTCCACATCCCCACCCGCGACAGAAAGACACGATGAACCGCGCTCGGCGCAAAAAACGGAAACCTCGACGATCCGGCCCCCACTCGGGGGCATTCACAACTTCTGACCCGTCGGCATTTGTTCCGACGGTCCGCGACGAGGTGATCGCATGATGATGCTCCTCGGAATCGTGATCGGAATCCTCGTCGTCTTCGCCATCACCGCGTTGACCGGCTACTTCGTAGCGCAGGAGTTCGCGTTCATGGCCGTCGACCGGTCGCGACTCAAAGCCCGCGCAGCCGACGGTGATGCCGCGGCTGCCCGCGCACTCTCGGTGACACGCAGAACGTCGTTCATGCTCTCGGGCGCCCAGCTCGGCATCACCGTGACCGGCCTGCTCGTCGGCTACGTCGCCGAGCCATTGATCGGCAGTGGCGTCGGCGAACTGTTGGGCGACGTCGGCATCCCCGTCGCCGTCGGCGTGGCCATCGGCACCGTGCTGGCCGTCTTGTTCTCGACGGTCGTCCAGATGGTGTTCGGCGAACTGTTTCCCAAGAACCTCTCGATCGCACGCCCCGAGCCCGTCGCGCGTCGACTCGCGCTCTCGACGTCGATCTACCTCAAGGTGTTCGGTCCGGTCATCTCGCTGTTCGACGCCGCGTCGAACCTTCTGCTCAAAGCGCTGCGGATCGAGCCGGTGCACGACGTCGAGCACTCCGCGTCACCGCGCGACCTCGAACACATCGTCGCCGAGTCGCGGGAGGTCGGGGAGTTGCCCGCCGAACTGTCGACGCTTCTCGATCGTGTCCTCGACTTTCCCACTCGTACAGCAGAGCACGCGATGGTGCCCCGGCCACTCGTCGACTTCGTCGCAGCCGATACGTCGCTGTCGGAGGTTCGCGACCTGATGGCCGTGGGGCATACGCGATATCCCGTGGTCGGAGCCAACCCCGACGACGTCGTCGGGATCGTGCATCTGCACGATCTGCTCGAACGTCTCGACGAAACCAGCCTCACCGCAGCTGATCTCGCGCGACCCGCCGCGATCGTGCCCACCACGCTGCCGCTTCCGGCGGTACTCGAACGACTCGACACCACCTCTGACGACGAGATGGCTGTCGTGATCGACGAATACGGCGGAATCGCAGGCATCATCACCGTCGAAGACATCGCCGAGGAGATCACCGGCGAGATCGACGACGAGCACGATACGACATCGTCCGAACCGATCGAACTGACCGACGACGGCTGGCTCGCCCGCGGCGACACACACCTCGACGAAGTGTCACGCGTCATCGGGCACGACGTGGCCGAAGGCGACTACGAAACCCTGAGCGGACTTGTGATTTCGACGTCGGGCGGACTGCCCCAGGTCGGAGACAGCGTCGAATTGCCGCTTGCCGACGGCGCTTTCGGCGTCGCCGCTCCAACGGTGACCGCAACGGTGACGCAGGTCAGACGCCGCGTGCCCGCAACCGTCCATCTCGTCATCACCGAGTCGGGAGACGCCGATGAGTAACCCGTGGGTTGTGCTCGCGGTCACGGTCGTGTTGATCGCGGCGAGCGCGTTTTTCGTCGCCGTCGAATTCGCGTTGATCGCGGCTCGTCGCCACCGTATCGAGGATGCCGCACAGACCAGTCGTGCCGCGCGGGCCGCGCTACGCAGTTCGTCGGAACTGTCTGTGCTGCTTGCCGGTTCGCAGTTGGGTATCACCGTGTGCACGCTTGCGCTCGGCGCGGTGACCAAACCCGCTGTGCATCACTGGATCACGCCGGGAATCGAAGCACTCGGCGCGCCGCTGTGGATCGCCGACGTCGTGGGATTCATACTCGCGCTGATCATCGTGACATTCCTTCACCTGGTGGTCGGCGAGATGGCACCCAAGTCGTGGGCGATAGCCCACCCGGAGAGATCGGCTGTGCTGCTGGCGATTCCGATGCGCGCCTTCATGTGGGTGGTGCGCCCGGTGCTCGTCGTGCTCAACCAACTCGCCAACTGGTGCCTGCGTCGCGTTGGTGTGCAACCCGTCGATCAGGTGTCGTCCGGGCAGGATTCGGCGACGTTGCGACAGTTGGTCGACCACTCCGCCGAGACCGGAGTGCTCGACGACGAGTATCACCACAGGCTCAGCGCGGCGTTGGCCACGGAGGCGCTCGCGGTGGGCGACGTCGTCGGCGACGGCGCACTCGACGGTGTTCCCGCGGATGCTTCTCCCGCTGGGATTCAAGAGGTTTCGCGTCAGACGGGGCACTCTCGGTTGCTCGTCGTGCGCGGTGGGGCTGATGAGAACCTCACCCGCGACTCGGTGATCGGCGTGGTGCACGTCCGCGACAGTCTCAATGCCGCAGCCGATGTCACGGCTGCCGACCTTGCCCGAGATGTGTTGATCCTGCCTGCCGAACTACCCGCGTACGAAGGTATGGCGCGCATGCGAGACCAGCGTGCACATATCGCGCTGGTCTCCGCCGGTGATGAGATTCTCGGCGTGCTGACGCTCGACGATCTGCTCGACAGACTGCTGACCACCGCGTCCTGAGCGGATGCGACTGCCTCAGATCCATTCGTCGTCGGTGAGAATCCACGGCTGCGTCGGGAGCTTCGTCGGATCGAATCGTTGAGCGAGGTCGGCGAGGGTGACATGTTCGCCGGGCTCGGCCAGCCGTAACGACGCCGCGATGTGGTCGAGAACGGTCGCGGTGTCGACGCCGCGGGCGGCGAGGTCGGCGAGTGTGACTGCTCCGTCGCGCTTCGACAAACGAATCTGCTTGTCGTTGAGCACCATCGGGACATGCGCGTAGACCGGCGGTGTGTGTCCGAGCAGCGTCGTCAGATATGACTGGCGTGGCGCCGACGGCAGGAGGTCGTCGCCACGGACCACCTGGTCGGTACCCTGCTCGGCGTCGTCGATGACCACCGCGAGGTTGTAGGCGGGCGTGCCGTCGCCGCGTTGGATGACGAAATCGTCGACGGCTCCGGTGTATTCGCCGTGCAGGACGTCGACGACGCTGAACTCGTCGACGTCCGACACGATCCGGATCGCGGGAGGACGCCCGGCTGCGCGCTTACTCTCGCGCTCCTCTGCGGTGAGGTGTCGGCACGTCCCGGGGTACGCGCCCGGTGGGGAGTGCGGCGCCGACGGGGCTTCGAGGATCTCGCGTCTGGTGCAGAAGCACTCGAAGGTGCGGCCGCGCCTGGTCAGGTCGTCGATCAGCGCGCGGTACCGATCGAGCCGGTCGGTCTGGTACACGACCGGCGGCTCCCAGTCGATCCCGAGGGCGTGCAGGTCGTCGATCTGTCGCTGATCGGATCCCACCGCGGTGCGGTCGAGGTTCTCCATGCGCAGCAGAAACCGGCGGCCCGAGGTGCGGGCGAAGAGCCACGCCAGCACGGCCGTGCGCAGGTTGCCGACGTGCAGGTCGCCCGACGGCGACGGCGCGTACCGCCCGGCAGGAAGCGCCGACTGCGCAGCGGGTTCGTGTGCGGACATCGGTCACGACACTACCGCCGCCGGTGGTCTCGACAAGCTCGACCAGCGGGGGAGGCTCGCCAAGCGGGTGGGCCCTTTCCGCTGATTGAGCGGCCGCGAGCGCAGCGAGCTGCCGAACCCTACCGCTGATTGAGCCGGCCGCGAGCGGAGCGAGTTGCCGAGTCGAAATCACTTGGGGTGGTCTCGACAGGCTCGACCAGCGGTGGGCGCTTGACCAGCGGGGGGAGGCTCGACCAGGGGTGGCGCCTTTTCCGCTGATTGAGCCGGCCGCGAGCGCAGCGAGCTGCCGAGTCGAAATCACCAGCGGGGGACGCTCGACCAGCGGCCGACCGCGCGGCTCATTGCGGGATCGTCGTGCAATGGGGAGTATGGGGTGGTGGACCTACCGGTCATGCCTCCCGTCGCGCCGATGCTCGCCAAGGCTGTCTCAGCGGTGCCGGAACAACCAGACGGCGAGCCGTCGTGGTCCTACGAACCCAAGTGGGATGGCTTTCGTGCGTTGGTCTTTCGCGACGGCGACGAGGTCTACATCGGTTCTCGCGGAGGCAAAGACCTGGCGCGCTACTTCCCCGAAATCGTCGACGCCGCGCGCGCCGAACTCCCCGACAAGGTGGTCCTCGACGGCGAGATCGGCGTCCCGTCCGTCATCGACGGCGTGCACCGCCTCGACTGGGACTCGCTCGCGCAGCGGATTCACCCCGCCGACTCACGCGTGCGGATGCTCGCCGAGAAGACGCCCGCGATCTTCATCGGATTCGACGCGCTCGCACTCGGCGACCTCAGCGTCGTCGACGAACCCTTCGCCGTACGTCGCGACACGCTCGTGAAGGCGGTGGGCCCACACGAGACCGGCAGGCGGTTCAACGTCAGTCGCGTCACCGCCGACGCCGACACCGCGCGCACCTGGTTCTCCGCATTCGAGGGCGCGGGCCTCGACGGCGTGGTCGCCAAGCGGATCGGCTCGCCGTACGTCGAGGGCAAGCGCGAGATGCTGAAGGTCAAACACAAGCGCACGGCCGACTGTGTGGTCATCGGCTACCGAGTGCACAAGAGCGGAACCGGTCTGGGTTCGATGTTGTTGGGCCTCTACACCGATTCGGGAGATCTCCACATGGTCGGCGGCGCAGGAGCATTCACCGACAAGAAGCGAATCGAACTCGAAGAGATGTTTGCGCCGATGCGCACCGATCCCGACAAGCCCGCACCGGGCGAGCCGACGCGGTGGCGATCGGAGAAGTCGGGGGAGTGGATTCCGATCAGGCCGGAACTGGTCGCCGAGGTCGCCTACGACCAGATGGAGAATCACCGATTCCGGCACACCGTCAAGTTCCTACGGTGGCGTCCCGACCGCGATCCCGAGAGCTGCGGCTACGACCAACTCGACGTCCCGCTGACCTACGACCTCCACGATGTGCTGGAAGGGGAAGGCTGACATGGCATCCCGCTCGCCTGCTGAGGAACTCGACGTCGAGGGTGTTGCCGTCCGAATGAGCAACCCCGACAAGATCTATTTCCCCGAGCTCGGTGAAAACGGTGGTCGCAAAAGAGATCTCGTCGGCTACTACCAGCGCATGGCGCAGGCGCGCGACGACGGCGCCGACGGCCCGTTCCTCGTCGCCCTCCGCGATCGCCCGACATTCCTGCAGCGCTTCCCCGACGGCATCGACGGCGACGAGATCTACCAGAAGCACCTACCGAAGAAGCGACCCGACTTCATCGACTCGACGCGCATCACGTTCCCCTCGGGCAGAACCGGGGATGCACTCCGTCCGACGAGCCCGGCGTCGATCGTCTGGGCGGCCAACCTCGGGACCGTCACCTTCCATACCTGGCCGACGGTCGCGGCCGACAACGAGCATCCCGATCAACTGCGCATCGATCTCGACCCACAGCCCGGCACCGACTTCGACGACGTTCGACGCGTCGCCGTCGACCTCCTCGCGCCGCTCCTCGACGAGCTCGGCTACGTCGGATATCTAAAGACGTCCGGCGGCAGGGGGATTCACGTGTTCATTCCCATCGAGCCGCGGTGGGACTTCATCGCGACCCGACGCTGTGGCATCGCGCTCGCCCGCGAATTGGAGCGTCGAGACCCTGACGCCGTGACCACCTCGTGGTGGAAAGAGGATCGCGGCGAGCGGATCTTCATCGACTTCAACCAGAATGCGCGTGACCGGACCATGGCTGCGCCGTATTCGGTGCGACGCAACGCAATCGCGCGTGTGTCGACTCCCGTGACCTGGGCCGAGCTCGCCGACGTCGATCCCGACGACTGCACCATGCGTAGCGTTCCGGAACTCGTTGCGCAACGGGGTGATCCGATGGCCGACATCTCGACGCATCGTCGTGGCCTCGAACCACTGCTGGAGATGGTCGAGCGCGACGACGCGCAAGGTCTCGGCGACATGCCCTACCCGCCGAGCTACCCGAAGATGCCGGGTGAGCCTCCGCGCGTGCAGCCGAGCAAGAAGGTGGGTGCCCACTGGGATGAGGAAGGAAACAGGATCGGTCCGAACTGAGCGTCGAATCGGCGTCGTGCAGTCGAAACACGTCGTCGCACAAGGGAATGAGTAGCGAATGACCACAACCGCAACGTTCGAATCATGGCCGGAGCTCCGTGTGTCCGACTGGGAGCAGACCCGCGACACGGTGCACATGTGGAGTCAGATCGTCGGAAAGACCCGAATGGCGTTGGCCCCGAATGAGAATCATTGGTGGCAGGTCGCGCTGTATGTGAACTCGGTGGGCCTCACGACCTCGTTGATGCCCTACGACGGCTACGGCGTCGAGATCGTCTTCGACTTCGCCGACCACGTCCTCGACATCACCACGACGAAAGGCGAACGGCGACAGGTGCGTCTCGAGCCACGCACCACCGCCGACTTCTACGCGGATTATCTGGCACAGCTGGAATCGCTCGGCATCAGCGTGCCCATCTACGACCGCCCCGTCGAAGTGGCCGAGTCGATCCCGTTCGCGCAGGACACGACGCACGCCTCGTACGACGCCGACGCCGTGAAGCTCTTCTGGCACCAATTGGTCAGCGCGCAGCGCGTTTTCGCGGAGTTCCGTGGAAAGTGGCGCGGCAAGTGCAGCCCCGTTCACTTCTTCTGGGGCTCATTCGATCTCGCGGTCACCAGATTCTCCGGCCGTCCCGCTCCGCTGTTCTCCGGCGTCGTGCCGAACTGTCCGGAGCGAGTGATGGTCGAATCCTATTGCGAGGAGGTCTCCAGCGCCGGGTTCTGGCCCGGTGGCGCCGACGAGGGGGCCTTCTACTCCTATTCGTATCCCGTCTACGAGGGCTACCCCGACGCGAAGGTGCACCCGGCGGCGGCGTCGTACGACACGACGCTCGGCGAATTCCTGCTGCCCTACACCGCCGTTCGAACCGCCGACGACTCAGACGCAAGCCTTCGGGAGTTCCTGCAGTCGACGTTCGACGTCGAATCCAGTCTGGGGGAGTGGCCGTAGAAAGTGAATGTGTGTCGTATCGAAGGATGTGTGTGTTGCAGCGCCCACATCCTTCGATACGACACACATTCTCCGGTCAGCCGAGAGCGTGCTGCGCCCAGTCCGCGAACGACTCCCACTCGATCTGCGGGTAGGCCGCGTGCAGCGCTGCGACGTCGACGCTGTACCCCTTGGTCGCCAGGAACGTGAACATCGCCTGCATATCCGGCGACGAAATACGTTCGGGGTCATACGATTCCGCGTGCACCTCCTGGCCGGTCGCGGCAGTCAGCGCGGCGGCGATCGCGTTCGGGGTGATCTCGTCTGAGGCCAGGTCGATGCGTCGGCCCGTGAAGTCGGCAGGGGCATCGAACAGCATCGCGACGAATCGGCCGAAGTCCCGACGCGAGAGTTGTTGCAGCGCCTTCTCCGCGGGCAGGGCGAGCGGCATCACGCCGGCTTTGAGTGCGTCGAGGCTGCCGAGCAGGTTGTCGTAGAAGTAGGTCGGGCCGACGATCGTGTGCGGGATGCTCGACGCCGCGAGCTTCTTCTCCACCTCGTACTTCGAATCGAAGTGCGGGATACCGGTGTTGTGATCGGCATCGGCGACCGACGAGAACACCAGATACGGCACGGATGCGGCTTCGGCCGCCGCGATGATGTTCTCGCCCTGCCCGACCTCGGCGTCGGCTCCCGACTCGAACGGCGTCGTCAGCGCGAAGACCCCGGCGGCCCCGGCGAAGGCGTCGGCAAGGCCATTTCCGGTCGCGATGTCGGCGACGGCCAGCGGGATGCTGCGGTCCGCGAGCTCCAGCGACCTGTCCGAATCGAGAAACCGTACGACGCCGCGCACGGGTTTTCCAGCGTCACGCAGCGCGTGCAACACCACGCCGCCCTGATTACCGGTCGCGCCGAGAACGACGTAGGGAGATTCGGATGTGGGCATGGCGTCGACCTTTCCGTGGCGGGGGAGCACCTTCGACGCTACCGATCGACGCCCGGTGCCGACCGCACGAATTTGGGTCTGGGGTGGATTGGCCGTTATTATCGCCAAGCCTGGAGGATTCGCCTAGTGGCCTATGGCGCTCGCCTGGAACGCGGGTTGGGTTAATAGCCCTCAGGAGTTCGAATCTCCTATCCTCCGCAGCAGAAACGAGCCCGACGCGTATGTGAGCGTCGGGCTCGTTTCGTTTCCGCAGGTCACTGCCCTGAACCGGCTGTCGTTCACTCCGAGGACACCTGCGCCTGGGATGGTTACGCGCGTTCAGCCGGAACGCTGCTCGCGGCGGAGGTCGAACGTACCCCACCCCGTCCACGGCAGGAGCGACACGATGGCAGCGTGCAGAGCGACCAACCGTCCTCATCCGCATCGTCCGCGGCCGGCACGCCCGCTGCAGCCGAGTCGCCGGTTGGCCCTCGCGGCGTCGACGATCGCACTGGCCCTGATGGCGTCGTTGGCCGCTTTCGCCCCAGCGCATGCGTCGCCGCAGCGCGGAGTTGACCCCGTGCACATTCCGACGCGTGCCGCGAAGGACTTCAGTCTGCTCATCGCATATAGCTTCGGGAACCGCATCGCGCCCGGCGTCGACGCCACCCGCACGGTCGGCGAACCGGGTCCGGTCAACGAAGCGCTGGCCGAGTCCGCAATCCGCACGCGCGGCAACCGCACCATCCCGATCTACGCCCAGACCGAGATCGCCCGCGTATTGCATGCGAAGTTCCATGCCGCGGGCGTCGTCGAGATCCCGCCGAATCGCAAGCCCGACGGCACGCTCGTCTACCTCTCCACCGACGGTGTCGCCGCCAAGGTCGCACAACTACGCGGACCGTCGGCACGCGTCGACGTCGCCGGGATCATCGCGTTCTCCGACCATCAATGGCGCGCGGTCTACACGACGCGCGCCAACGGACTCGACGCCTATGCGCCCGCGGGCATCGCGATGCCGTCGACCTACGACCCACTCTCCGGGCAGGACTGGACCCGCAGCCGCTCCGCCTACCTGCCACGCGACTACGCGGCCCGACTCGCTCTGCTCCCGCGACTCCTGCGCTGATCGACCTCCGGGCGACAACCACGCCGACCCCCTGACGCATCGCGACAAAGGCTCGCTACAATTGACGACGGATCCCGCGCGGCGTGCATCCTGTGAACTCCCCCAGGGCCGGAAGGCAGCAAGGGTCAACGGGCTCTCTCGGGTGCGCGGGGTCCTCTAACTTTTGTTCAGATCCGCAAGCGTGCCGAAAGCCGCCATCGAGCCTGGCGCCGGTTCGGCGAGAGGTTTCCGTTGAACTACCACTCGATGAGTGCAGACGAACTTCGCGCCACCCAAGACGACCTGCGAAAACTCTACGAGGGTTTGCTGTCCGCTGGGCTGAAGCTGGATCTCACCCGCGGTAAGCCCGCGCCGGAACAACTCGACCTCTCCAACGAGCTGCTGTCGTTGCCCGGCCTCGGCGACTACCGTGACGCCTCCGGCACCGACTGCCGCAACTACGGCGGCGTCAGTGGGCTGCCGGAGCTGCGCGCGATCTTCGCCGAGCTGCTCGCCGTCGACGCCGACAACCTGATCGCCTTCGGCAATGCCAGCCTCGACCTGATGCACCAGGTGGTGGTGTCCTCACTGCTCAAGGGCACTCCCGACTCTCCGGAGTCTTGGTCGTCGACCGGCGAGACCGTCAAGTTCCTGTGCCCGTCGCCCGGCTATGACCGCCACTTCGCGATCACCGAGCACTACGGCATCGAGATGATCCCGGTGCCGATGCTCCCGAACGGCCCCGACGTCGACGTCTGCGCGCAGTTGGTTGCCGACGATCCGTCGATCAAGGGTCTGTGGGCCGTGCCCACCTACTCCAACCCCACGGGCGCCACCTACAGCGAAGACGTCGCACGCGCCCTGATGGCGATGCCCGCGGCGCCGGACTTCCGTGTCTTCTGGGACAACGCCTACGCCGTCCACACGCTTGTCGACGCCCCGCCCACCCCGCTGCCGATCGTCGACATCGCCGCGCAGGAGGGCCACCCCAACCGCGTCTACGTGTTCGGCTCGACGTCGAAGATCACCTTCGCGGGAGCGGGTGTTGCCTTCTTCGGGTCGTCGGCGACCAACGTCAAGTGGCTGACCGACAACCTCGCGTTCACGACGATCGGTCCGGACAAGATCAACCAGCTTCGTCACCTGAGGTTCTTCGGTGATGCCGACGGCGTGCGCGCGCACATGGCCAAGCACCGCGAGATCCTCGCCCCCAAGTTCCGCCTGGTGCTCGAGATCCTCCAAGACCGGCTCGCCGACTCCAAGGTCGCGGCTTGGTCGGAGCCCGAGGGCGGCTACTTCATCAGCCTCGACGTCCTCGACGGCGCCGCCAAGCGGACCATCGCGCTCGCGAAGGAGGCCGGGATCGCGCTGACGGCCGCCGGGTCAACCTACCCGTACAAGCACGATCCGTACGACCGCAACATCCGGCTCGCACCGACCTTCCCCAGCACCGACGACCTGCGCGTCGCGATGGACGGCGTTGCGACCTGTGCACTTCTTGCCGCGACGGAGAAGCTCCTCGCCGACGTCGAATCCTGACGAGACGGCACACGTGTGACAGTCCGGCAATGGTGAGGGCCTCACGACGTTGGGTCGTGGCTGTCGGCTTCCTGCTCGTCGCCGCCGTGGCCGTGTGGTTGCAGGATGTGATCGTTCCCTTCACGACGCCGTTCTGGGGACTCTTCGACAACCAACTCGACCTCGACGTGTACCGCGCCGGAACGCAAACCGTGCTCGACGGTGGCAGCCTGTACGACGCCAAACTACTCGGCCAGATGGACTACACGTACGCGCCCATCTCGGCGATCATCTTCATCCCGTTCGCGCTGATGTCGTTCGAAGTGGCCCGAATCGTCTGGACCGCAGGCATTTTCATCGCGCTGTACCTGGTGATCATGTTGTGCTTCCGCTCGCTCGGCAGACAGGCGACGTGGCCGCTGCGGATCATCGCGCTCTCGCTGATTGCCGTCGCGCTGCTGCTCGAACCGGTCCGCACGACGGTCTGGTACGGCCAGATCAACGTTTTTCTGTTGCTCATCATCCTGGCCGACCTGCTGCGTGTCGACAGACCCAAGGGCGACAACAGCCGCGGTATGGGCATCGGCACCGGAATCGCCGCGGGTATCAAACTGACCCCGTTGATCTTCATCCTGTACCTGGCAATTCTGCGGCGCTGGCGCGCGATGTTCGGGGTCATCGCTGGCTTCGTCGGCACCATCGTCGTCGGATTCATCGTGCTGCCAAGCGAATCCTGGGCCTACTGGACCGACAAGCTCTTCGACTCCAACCGAGTCGGCGCACCGCAAACCGTTGGTAACCAGTCGATCCGCGGGTGGTTGGCCAACCTCATCCACACCGACGCGCCGAACTCGTTGCTATGGGGTGTCCTTGCCCTCGCGGCGCTCGCGTTGGGTATGTACGCGGCCGTACTCGCGCACCGCCACGGTCAGGAACTGCTGGCGCTGAGCCTCGTCGGCATGACGGCATGCGCGATCTCGCCCATGTCGTGGGGACATCACTGGGTGTGGTTCGTGCCGATCCTGGTGATCTGCGTGAATCTGGTGTTGCGCGTTGATCTGTCGCCGCTGCGTCGAACATTGGCGGGCGTGGCCTGCGTAAGTCTGATTCTGGTGTCGTTCTCGTGGCGCACCTATCTCGCGCATCCGATCTGGTTTGTCAACAAGACAGTTCCCGACGCCTATCTCATCGGACTGTTTTTCAAACATGGAATCAGTTGGCTCGAATGGTTCACGGTATATCCCTACAACGCGGTGTTCCTCGGCACGGCAATCGCGACAATCGTCGTCTATCGGACATCGAATGCCGCGGCTGTGACCGGCGCCGATAACGTTCGCGACACGGTCGGCTAGTCGCGCTAACGAGTTGTCGCTGCAATTCGACGTGAATCATGACGGGGCCGACGTCCACGGCCCCGCATTCTCGAGGAGGCGCACCATGATTCGACGTTCGATGGCACGCAAAATGACCACAGGGCTCGTCGGTGCCTGCGCGGTAGCCGCAGCCACGATCGGAGCCGGTCACGCAGCGGCTGATCAATCGGTCTACGGCGAGGTCGGTATGGGGTGTTCCAGCCTCAACCCCAACATCATCGATATTCCCTCGTATGCGGGCATACACGTCCAGCGGCGAGAGGGCGACAACACATTCACCTTGTGGGGCGACAGCAAGAGCTTCTTTCGCTATTACTCCGACACGAGAGTCGTCGTAACCCAACTCTCCAATGGAGCGACGCACACCTACAACACGCACTGGGTCCACACGATCGCCGACGACAGCGGCTATCGGATCGACGACATCCCGGGCCGCGGCAAGGTGAAGATCACGATCAATGCCGTCAACCGCGGACTGCTGACGCTGCGCGCACCCGAATGCTCCGGCGTCACCGATCTGCAGTAGCACTACTCGGTTATTGACAATTCACTGAACTCGGACACGGGTGGGCAATAAGCTGTCGCCAACTTCGGCGGAGTCTCGAGCATGCTCCGCCCTCGATGGCGGGAGTCAGTGATGGCAGGACGAGTGGTGGTACCCGATTCGATGGATCTCGGTTCGTGGATTGCGCGGCGTGCAGCGATCATCCCGGATCACCCGGCACTGACCTTCGACGGCGAGACGCTGACGTTCGCCGAGCTCCAGCGTCGAATTGACCTGCTGGCCGAGCGACTGGTCGACGGCGGAGTCGCGCAGGGCGATCGCGTTGCCTATCTCGGACCGAATCACTCGGCATTCCTGGTCGCGCTGTTCGCCTGCGCGCGAGCGGGCGCGACATTCGTCCCGCTCAACTTCCGGCTCACCGGACCAGAGCTCGCGTACATCCTCGGTGACTGCGGCGCAACAACTCTCATCGCCGACGCCACGCTGACCGGTGTCGTCGACGACGTGCGCGCAGACATCGACGTGCAACGGTTCATCGCGGTCGGCGGCGCCGACGGTTGGGAGAACTTCGACGACGTGCTGGCCGCCGGTGAGCCGATCGCCGGTCCGGTGTTCGCCGACGCCGAGGACGTCGCGGTCATCATGTACACCTCGGGGACCACCGGTCGTCCCAAAGGCGCCATGCTCACGCACGGAAACCTGTTCTGGAACAACATCAATGCGCTGCTCAGCTTCGACACCGTCTCCACCGACATCACCTACACCGCGGCGCCGCTGTTCCACATCGGCGGCCTCAACGTCACCACTCTCGTCACGCTCCAGAAGGGTGGCCACGTGATCCTGTCGGGTGCGTTCGATCCGACACAGACACTGGCCGACATCGAAAAATACCGTGTCACAACGATGTTCGGCGTCCCCGCGATGTTTCTGTTCATGAGCCAGGTTCCTGCTTTCGCCACCGCAGACCTCTCTTCGCTGCGATACCTCATCTGCGGCGGCGCCCCAGTGCCCGAGCCGTTGATGCGCACCTACGCCGACCGCGGAGTCACGTTCGCGCAG
Source organism: Gordonia sp. 852002-51296_SCH5728562-b (assembly GCF_001665475.1). Lineage (NCBI taxonomy): Bacteria > Bacillati > Actinomycetota > Actinomycetes > Mycobacteriales > Gordoniaceae > Gordonia > Gordonia sp. 852002-51296_SCH5728562-b. The sequence goes on from NZ_LZMI01000075.1 coordinate 26,708, forward strand.
GGCTACGGCCTCACCGAAACAGCTCCGCTCGCACTCGTCATGGGCATCGACGAGTCGGAGAAGAAGATCGGAGCCGCGGGGAACAGGGTGTTGCCGCTCTCGGACGTGCGACTCGTCGACGCCACCAACGCCGAGGTGGCGCCGGGGCAGCCGGGCGAGATCTGTGTGCGTGGACCCCAGGTGATGGTGGGCTACTGGGACAATCCCGGCGCCACCGACGCCGCGATCGACGACGACGGGTGGTTCCACACCGGCGACGTCGGACGTGAGGACGACGAGGGATATGTCTACGTCATCGACCGCGTGAAGGACATGGTCATCAGCGGCGGCGAGAACGTCTATCCCGCCGAGGTCGAGAGCGTGCTCTACAGCCACCCCGCGGTCGCCGAGGTCGCGATCGTCGGACTCCCCGATGCGAAGTGGGGAGAGGCCGTCACGGCGGTCGTCGCGACGGCGCCCGGCGAGACCGTGACCCTGAAAGAACTGCGCGAATTCGCGGCCGACCGCCTTGCCCGCTACAAGCTCCCGCTGCGTCTGGAGTTCATTGACGCGCTGCCGCGCAATCCGTCCGGCAAGGTGCTCAAGTTCGCGCTGCGCGACCGGTTCGGTGCGGAAGCTCCCGCCGCGAGCCCGGCGGTCTGACCTGCCGGGGAAGGTCGCTGTGCACAGCCGTAGGGCAGGCGGCTGCGCTGTCGGTGTCCGCCGGTACTCTCGACGCGTGGCTCTGTATCGCACCTATCGTCCGGCAACCTTCGCCGAAGTCGTCGGTCAGGAGCACGTCACCGATCCGCTGAGCCGTGCTCTCGACGGAAACCGCATCAATCACGCGTACCTGTTCTCCGGGCCACGTGGGTGTGGCAAGACGTCGTCGGCTCGCATCCTGGCGCGCTCGCTCAACTGCGAGCAGGGCCCGACGTCGACGCCGTGTGGTGTCTGCTCCTCGTGCGTGGCCCTCGCGCCGGGCGGGCCGGGCAACCTCGACGTGATCGAACTCGACGCCGCCAGCCACGGTGGCGTCGACGACACGCGTGAACTGCGCGACCGCGCCTTCTACGCCCCGTCGGAGTCGCGGTATCGCGTGTTCATCGTCGACGAGGCGCACATGGTCACCAACGCGGGGTTCAATGCGTTGCTGAAGATCGTCGAGGAGCCGCCGGAGCACCTCATCTTCGTCTTCGCCACCACCGAGCCCGAGAAGGTCTTGCCCACCATCCGCTCGCGCACGCACCACTACCCGTTCCGCCTCCTCGCGCCGCCGGTCATGCGCGGGCTGCTCGAGAACATCTGCGCCAAAGAGGGCGTCGTCGTGGCGCCGGATGTCTATCCGTTGGTCATCCGCGCTGGAGGCGGCTCACCGCGCGACTCACTGTCGATCCTCGACCAGCTACTCGCAGGTGCGTCCGACGAGGGCGTCACCTACGACCGTGCCCTCGCCCTGCTCGGTGTCACCGACATCGCACTCATCGACGACGCCATCGACGCCCTCGCCGCCTCCGATGGCGCAGCGCTGTTCGCGACGGTCGAGAAGGTCGTCGACGCCGGGCATGATCCTCGACGTTTCGCCGTCGACCTTCTCGAGCGGTTGCGCGATCTCATTCTGCTGCAAGCAGTTCCGGACGCTGCCGAACGTGGACTCGTCGAAGCGCCTGGCGATCAACTCGCGCGCATGCAAGGTCAGATCGAGCATCTCGGACCGGGCGGACTCACCCGCTTCGCCGAGATCGTGCACGAAGCGCTCGGCGAGATGCGCGGCACCACGTCGCCGCGCCTGCTGCTCGAGGTGATGTGCGCGCGGATGCTGCTGCCATCGGTCTCCGCCGCCGACGCCGCGCTGCTCCAGCGTCTCGAACGACTCGAGTCAGGCGTCGCTCCGGCCGGAGGGAACGCCGGCGGTGCAACGCCCTCGCCTTCCGCGCGCGCCGAGGGTGCTCCCACCGCGGCCCCCGCCCCGCCGCCCGTCGACCCGCCCAAGTACGTCCGCCCCTCGCAGCGCAAGACGGACGAGCCGCCAGCCGTCGCCTCGGCGGCCAGCGCCGGCGATTCCTCCGCTGGTCGAGCAGACCGGAGCGCTAGCGCCGGCGATCCCCCCGCTGGTCGAGCAGACCGGAGCGCCAGCGGAGGTGAGTCTTCCGCTGGTCGAGCAGACCGGAGCGCCAGCGGAGGCGATCCCACCGCTGGTCGAGCAGACCGGAGCGCCAGCGGAGGTCGTGTCGAGACCACCCCGCCCGATCCCACGCGCGGCGATGCTCCTGCTGCCGCGCCTGCGGGCGATTCCTCCGCTGCCGCGCCCGCAGGCGATCCCTCCGCTGGTCGAGCAGACCGGAGCGCTAGCGCAGGCGATCCCACCGCTGGTCGAGCAGACCGGAGCGCTAGCGGAGGTCGTGTCGAGACCACCCCCGCCGAGACCACCACGCCCGCCGAGCCCACGCGCCCGATGCCGGTGGCGCCTGCGAAGCCCGCCGCACCACCGACGCCCGAACCTGCCCCGACACCGGAACCGGCCGCAGTAGTTGCCGCAGACGACGACATCCCGCTACCCGACGAGCCCGTCGACGACTACGACGCGCCCGTCCCCGACGACGGCAGACCGTCCACGCCACGCAGCGTCGAACCCGAACCGCAACCAGAACCAGAACCCGAACCGCAGGCCGGCCTCGACGTCGAGACCGCGCGCAAGCGCTTCCAGGAAGTCCGCGCCGCGGTCCGTGAGCGGTCGAAGAGTCTCGAACCGATGCTGTCGAACGCCGTCGTCGACGAGATCCGCGACAACGTCGTGATCCTGGCGCATCCCGTTGAAGTGTTGGTCGGCAGATTGTCGGCGCCGCATGCGGTCAACATCATGCGCGAGGCGCTGCACGAGGTCTTCGGAACCGAACTCGACGTGCAGACCATCCATAAGGTCGTCGACGTGACCGCGCCTACGAAAAACGCAGCGGGACAACCAGATCGGCAGCAGCGTCGTGCTCAGACCTTCTCGCGGCCGAGCCGCGCTCGAGGCACCTCGGGCGAGCAATCCGACGCCGCCGCAGCACCGGAGGCTCCCGCCGAGCCCGAGGAGCCTGAACCGCCGCGCCAAGACGACGACATCCCCGACGCTGAGCGTGCGGAGATGGTCGCCGAGGTGCAGAACGCGGCTCCCGAGGGTCGCTTCGACCCGAACAAGGTCGCGATGGAACTGCTACAGACCGAGCTGGGCGCCCGGCCGCTGGAGTAGCGCGCACCGCGCGCCGCTACCAGCGGGTCCGAGTCGCCGCTATGCGTCCCACCACGGGCGTAGTGGGAGATCGCTCTGGCCGTAGTCGTCGAGCTTGGTCGCCAGGACGTGGTGAAGCTGAACGATGTTGCGCTCGAAGCCGATTCGGCATCCGGCCATGTACAGGCCCCACAGCCTCGCGGTGCCCTCGGTGACCTCTTCGACGGCCTCGTCCCAATGCTCGACGAGGTTGCGGTTCCAGTCACGCAGCGTCATGGCGTAGTGCGGACGGAAGTTCTCCTCGTGCAGCACCTCGAGTCCGCCGATGTCCTGGATCTTCGAGATGATCTTGCCGGAGCCGGTGAGCTCCCCGTCGGGGAAGACGTAGCGGTCGATGAACGATCCGGCGCGTGCGTTCTTGAAGTTGTCAGGTCGAGTGATGCAGTGGTTCAACATCATTCCGCCGCCCCGCAGCTTGTCGCGGATGAACGAGAAGTACGCCGGATAGTTGTGGACGCCGATGTGCTCGGTCAGTCCGATCGACGAGACGGCGTCGAAGTCGCTCTCGGTCACGTCGCGGTAGTCGCTGAAGCGCACCTCGGCGAGGTCGCTGAGCCCCTCGTCGACGATCTTCTTCTGCGCCCACTCGGCCTGCTCCGCGGAGAGCGTGACACCGAGTACCTTGACTCCGCGAGACGCTGCGTAGCGCACCATTCCGCCCCAGCCGCAACCGATGTCGAGGAGACGATCGCCAGGCTTGAGTCGCAGCTTGTCGAAGATCAGGCGGTACTTGTTCTCCTGGGCCGTCTCCAGCGACGCCTCGAGGTCGGGGTAGACGGCGCAGGTGTAGGTCATCGACGGTCCGAGAACCCACTCGTAGAAGGTGTTCGACACGTCGTAGTGATGATGAATCACCTCGGCGTCGCGGGTTTTGCTGTGCCGCAATCCTTCTGCGAAGCGACGCCAGCGTGGCAGCGCTTCCTGGGGCGGCGGCGCGATCGGCTTGAAATGCTCGATGCCCAGCGAGCGGGCCACATTCGCCAACGTCAAGGGAGACGGACGCTTGAATTCGAGGTCGGCGGCAAGAGCGCGCAGCGCCTCGTAGGGGTCGCCGGGGTGGGCCCCGATCAACTCGAGGTCGCCAGACACGTACGCGCGCGCCAGTCCGAGGTCGCCGGGTGCGGTGACGAGATACGTTGTGCCACGAGAGTTCTTGAGGTTCAGCCCATACTCGGCGTCGGCGGGGCCTGCCGAGCTGCCGTCGTACGCGGTGATCCTGATGCTGAGATTGCCGCCGACGAGCGACTCGAAGATCTGCGCCAGCGTCATCTTACCCGGCGAGGCTTCCGGGGGAGATGCGGGTCCGTTGTCCTGGAACGTCGTCATTGCCGTTTCACCGCTTTCGCATAGAGGTCGAGAAGCCGGCCGCGAGGGTCGTACCGCTTCTTCAGGAGTCGATAGTGTTCGCCACCGTAGAGTTCGTCGAACTCTTCGGGGGAGTAGAAGGATTCCGAATACAGGGACTTGTGGCCGTCGAGATCGGCCACCTCGCGCTCGATGAGCTTGTTGGCGTGGCCGGGATCGCCGGGAGTCACCGGCACTGCCGACCAGAACCCGACGTTGACGTAGGTGCGCTTGGGCTCGAGCGGGTAGAGCGGCCACGGCCGCGCGGCGTCGGCAACTGGTAGTGCCGGCTCACGTAAACGCAACGGGCACAACCACACCGGCTCGATCGGAATGTTCTCGAGGAACCACTCGAGGTACGCGGTGGTGTTCTCGATCGGAACCTCGATGTCTTGCACCACCCGCTCATTGGCGGGCAAACCCTTGCGCTTGTTGAGCCTGTCGGCGATGTCGAAGCGCTGGTCGTAGCCGATCAACTTCCAGTAGAAGCTGCTGCGCAGCAACTTCTTTGGCCAGAGGCGTCGAATCTTCGGGTTCTGGGCACCGAAGGCTCGTGAACACCAGAACCAGTCGGTGTCCCAGCGCCAGAGGTAGTCGTGGATGGTCAGGCGGTCGCGCTTGATTCCGGAATCGTGCTGGATGGACCGGTAGTAGATGTCCATCCCGGTGTAGTCGCTGACCGGACCGGCGTCGTCGGTTTGGCGGCCGACGGTCAGGTACGCCTCGTCGGCGGTGAAGACCACACCGTCGAGGTAGTCGACGCGCTCGCCGTCGTAGGTACGCTCGTCGGCGATGGTGTTCATCGTCGACTGCAGTGTCGCAAGATCGTGAAAACGTATGTGGCGCAACGCAACGTACGGCTGCACTGATTCGAGTTCGATCTTCAGTCTGACCGAATATCCCAGCGTCCCATACGAATTGGGGAAACCGAAGAAGAGGTCGGAGTTCTCGTTGGTCGGCGTCGCGGTGACGATGGAGCCGTCGCCGGTCAGAATGTCGATCTCGAGCACCGACTCGTGCGGCAGGCCGTTACGGAACGAGGTGCTCTCGATACCAAGGCCAGTCACCGCACCGCCGAGGGTGATGGTCTTGAGCTGCGGCACCACCAGCGGCGCCAGTCCGTAGGGCAGCGTTGCGGCGACCAGATTCTCGTAGGTGCACATTCCCGCGACGTCGGCGGTCTTGGCAACAGGATCGACGGAGATCACCCGATCGAGACCCGATACATCGAGGCCGGGATGCGGATTCTTGGCGCGCGCACGAAACAGGTTCGACGTCTTTTTCGCGAGACGGACCGTTGCTCCTGGCGGAATCGCCCGATAGCTGGCCAGAAGGGTGGCAACCCCGTCGTCGAAAGCCTGTGCCCCCATCTCCAACCGTCCAGAAGTCACTTGGCTAGCCTAGGACCTGATCAGCACGCCCGCCAATCTGCCATGAAGGAGTGCCCGTCGTGGGTGAGATTTCCGCCAGTCAAACGATCGACATCGCCGCAAGTCCCGACCAGGTGATCGGGGTGCTCGCCGACTACGTCGACGCACGTCCGGCGATCCTTTCCGAGCAGTACCGCGACTACAAGGTCATCAGCGGCGGCCAGGGCGACGGAACGGTGGTGCACTGGATTCTGCAGGCGACCTCCAAGCGTCAGCGCGACGTGAAGGCGACAGTCAGCGTCGTGCCGGACACCATCACCGAACGCGATGAGAACTCGTCGATGGTGACCACCTACAAGGTCACCCCGGCCGGTAGCGGTTCCAAGGTCACCACGACCACCACGTGGAACTCCAACGCCAGCGGCATCGGCGGCTTCTTCGAGAAGACGTTCGCGCCCAAGGGTCTCGCGAAGATCCAGGCTCAGCTGCTCGCGAATCTCAAGGCGCGGGTCGAGAAGTAGCCCACTTCTGCGGACCGGTTCGCACTATGAGTCCGCAGGACGATACCCGGACACCTCGACGTCGCGGCCGCGCTCGGCCCTCGCCACTGCCGGTGCGTGACGGCGTCGACGCGACGCGCGTCGTGGTGCGCCACGGCGAGGAGCTGACGGTCGGGGAGTCGCTGCTGGCCAGCCCGTCACTGGCCGACCTGACCCTCGACGACCTGCGGGAGCGGACAGCCGCCGGTGACGTCGTCGACGCAGACGGCAACCGCGCCGACCTCGACGCTCCTGCCCGGGCCAATACGTCGTATTACCTGTATCGGGATCTGCCCGACGAGATCGAGATCCCCTTCGACCTGCCGATCCTGTACCGCGACGAGAACATCGTCGTCGTCGACAAACCGCCGTTTTTCGCGACCATGCCGCGCGGGCGGCACGTCACCCAGACCGCGTTGGTGCGGCTGCGGCGTGAACTCGGCAACGACGCACTTGCACCCGCTCACCGGCTCGACCGCCTGACGTCGGGGGTGCTTTTGTTCACTGCCCGCCCGCAGGTCCGCGCGGCGTATCAGGGTCTGTTCGCCCGACGACTCGCACGCAAGGAATACCGTGCGCTGGCACCGCTCGACGACGCGCTGCGCACCCCGGCAACCGTGCGCAATCGCATCGAGAAGACGGCCGGTGACCTGCGGGCGTTGGTCGTCGACGGCGAGGTCAACGCGGTCAGCGAGATCACTCTGATCGAGGAAGCCGGGCCTGGCCACGGCCTCTACCGCTTGCGCCCGCACACCGGACGCACCCACCAACTCCGCCTGCATATGGCGTTGCTCGGGGTGCCCATCGTGGACGATCCGCTGTACCCCGACGTACGCCCCGACCTCGCCGAACTGCCCGATCGAGGCGACTTCACCCGGCCGCTGCGCTTACTCGCACACAGCCTGGAGTTCGATGACCCGCTCACCGGCGAACCGCGCAGATTCGTCAGCGGTCGGCAGCCGGAACACTCGCCCGTTCCGAGCGAGTGAGCGAGTGCGTACACAATCGTGACGTCAGCGAGGAGCCATCGAAATTATTGTCGCGGCCCCTCGCTCAGGTACGAGTTGTGTACGTAGCGGCGGTCGGACTTGGGCTCGATCGGCCGCGAATGCATCGCTAGGCTGAGATTTGTGACCATCCACGCCTCCTACGAGCGACACCCCGATCTCGGGTGCGAGGCCGTCGTCTTCATCGACGACGAATCGATGGGTTGCTTCCAGATTCAGCGCGACCTGGTCAGTGACGCCAAAGCGGGTGGCCGTGAAGGCTATTGCGTCACCACGGGAGCCAGCGCGCCCGTCTACGGCGGGGTGGTCGAGTGGCGGCGCGTCGACGACGACAGGATCGAGTTCGCGCTCACACCGAAGGCAGGCAGGCTTTTCGGCGACAACGTGCTCTCGTTCCAGATCACGCCGGTCGGTGACGAGAGCGTCGACGAGATCATCGAGCATGTCGAGCGACTGCTGCGGTGAGCGCACCGACTACCCTGGTGAACGTGACTCAACCTTTTGACCCTAGTTCCCTGTTCGGCGGCGGTGACGGCGGCGAGAATCCGATGGCGGGCCTGCTCGCCCAGGCGCAGCAGATGCAGGAGAAGTTGCTCGCGGCGCAGGAGGAGATTGCGGCAACCGAGGTCACCGGTTCGGCGGGCAACGGGCTGGTCACCGTGACCGGAACGGGTACCGGCGAGGTCACCGCGGTGACCATCGATCCCAAGGTCGTCGACGCAGACGACGTCGAGACGCTGCAAGATCTGGTCCTCGGTGCGCTGTCGGATCTCGCGTCCAAGCGTGACGAGCTGACGAGCGCGAAGATGGGACCGCTCGCCGGCGGACTCGGCGGCGGACTTCCCGGCCTCGGCTGACACTTCATGTACGAGGGCCCCATCCAGGATCTGATCGACGAGCTGGCCAAACAGCCAGGGCTCGGCCCCAAGGGTGCGCAGCGGATCGCCTTCCACCTGCTCGCCGGTGAGAAGTCCGACATCGACCGACTCATCGCTGCCCTCGGCCACGTCCGCGACGATGTCACCTTCTGCGCGGAGTGCGGAAATGTCTCCGCGGATCGGCTCTGCCGTATCTGCTCCGACGCGCGTCGCGACGCCACCAAGATCTGCGTCGTCGAAGAACCCAAGGACGTCCACGCGATCGAGCGGACCAAGGAGTTCCACGGCCGCTATCACGTGCTCGGCGGTGCGCTCGATCCGCTGTCGGGGATCGGACCCGATCAACTGCGCATCCGTGAGCTGCTTCGACGCCTCGCCAATCAGCCCGACGGGGTCGACGTCAGCGAGATCATCGTCGCAACCGACCCCAACACCGAGGGTGAGGCCACCGCGACCTACCTCCTGCGCATGCTCAAAGACTTCCCGGGGCTGTCGGTGACTCGCCTGGCGTCGGGCCTCCCGATGGGTGGCGACCTTGAATTCGCCGACGAACTCACACTCGGCCGGGCGTTGTCGGGGCGGCGGGTGCTGGCCTGACCGCCATGACACCTGAACTCGATACCCAGCTCGACGAACTCGCCTCAGAAATGGTGTCAGGCATCGTCGCCATCGACGGGCCATCCGGCTCCGGAAAGACCACCGTCGCCGACGCACTCGTCGAGAAGTTGCGCGCCCGCGGCACCGGCGTGGTCCTCGTCCGCACCGACGATTTCGCCACCTGGGACGACCCGGTGGCGTGGTGGCCGGAGATGGAATCCGATGTGCTGCATGCCTTTGTCCGACGCCGCGACTACCGATATTGCCCACGCGAATGGGTCGACGGCCAGCCACGCGTCGGCAAGCGGGTCTGGTATCGCTGGGAGCCGCTACTCATCATCGAAGGGGTGTCGGCGGCGCGACGTCGTATCGCCGATCGGTTGACGTACTCGCTGTGGCTCGACGGTGGGTCGCCGCAGGAGCGACTCGAACGCGCGGTTGCGCGCGACGGCGAGTCGTCGCGGGCCCACCTCGAGAAGTGGCAGCAGTTCGAGCGCGGCTGGTTCGCCGTCGACCGGACCCGCGAGCGGTGCCGGGTGTTGGATTAGCGCCGGCGTCAGCGAGAAGCCTTCTTGACGGCTTTGGCGAACAGATCGTTGAACTGGTTGATGTCGACGCTATTGCCGCGACCGTCGGCCTCTGCGCTGAGGTATGCGACAGAACCCGTTGGTAGCCAAGCGAATCCGTTGATCACCTCGTAGTGATCGGCGTAGTTCGCGGGCGCGTTGGTGATGTCGGTGACGTACTTGACGAGTAGCGTGTGGACGCCTTCTGGCATAGCAGGGGAGGCCAGTTCAGAGGTCTGCATCGTGTAGATGCCCGTCTTGTGCGTATCAATTGTGACGGTTAGGCATTGAGGGTCGAGCAGTGTTGCGCGCATCTGCTCGAGGTCGTCGTTGTTGTGGATCAGATACTGACCGTAGGTCGGTGTTGCAGCCGTGGGACCCTTGGCGACGAACCCGGTCCGTGTCGTACGCGCTGTCTGTTCCGCGCGAGCGTTGAAAGCGCGTCTGCAGGCATCCGGCCGGTAGCCATCCCAGGGTTCAGCCTGCTGCTGGTTTGCAGCCTCCGACGAGGAAACCGGGATGTCCTCGGTGTATCCCTCGGGAAAGTCGTTGAGAGTCAACAGGAGTGGTTGGTCGGGATTCGTCGGTGTGCTGGAGGTGGCTGCCCGATCGGTGGCGCTACCGGGCTTGAAGGTGATAGCGATGACCACGATGACCGCCACGACGACGACGAGTGCGATGGCGGCACTGATGTAGATGCGAGGCCGATTCATTGTCGTTCCTTGTGTGTGGAGTGCCTTCAGCGGGAGGCCTTTTCGGTGGCTTTGGCCAGTAGATCGTTGAACTGGTTGATGTCGACGCTATTGCCGCGACCGTCGGCCTCTGCGTTGAGGGAAACGAGTAAACCTGTTGGTAGCCAGGCATATCCGTTGACATTCTCGCGGTGGTCGGTTGTGTCCGCGGGCGAGTTGGCGATGTCGACGATGGATTTGACGATCAGGGTTTCGGTTCCGGACGGTGAACTGGGCGTCGGGAGTTCAGTGGTTCGAATTGTGTAGAACCCGTCCCTGTGAGCATCGATGGTGCGTGTCAGGCACTGTGGGTAGAGGATGGCATCACGCATCTGCTGTGGGTTGTAGTCGTTGCGGACCAGATACTGGGTGTAGGCAGTGTTCGCGTTGGGTTCTTGAGCGGCAAAACCGACGCGTGTCGTGTGATCGGTCCGGTCAGCCCGGGCGTCGAGGACCGGGGTGCATGCCTTTGGTTCGTAGGTGTACCAGACCTCGGTGCGTTGGGCTTTCGCGAGCTCAGCTGACGTGCCCGCACTGCCCTCGACGTATCCGTCGGGAAAGTCGTTGAGGGTCAATAGGAGTGGTTGATCGGGGTTGGCCGGTGTGCTGGAGGAGGCCGCTTGGCTGGCTGCGTGCCCGGGCTTGAAGGTGATAGCGATGACCACGATGATCGCCACGACGATGATGAGTGCGACGGCTGCGCCGATGTAGGTTCGGGTGCGGTTCGTCGCTTGGGTGCCGCTGGGGGCCAACTGCACTCCTCTGTCCGGTATCTCGAGCATCGACAGTCTTTCGGGAGGGTAACAGAATGGGGTTGACGGCATTTCGGCGTACCGTGAGCTCATGGCCTACCGCAGCATCACGACACTCGACGCGGCGCTGATCCAGTGTCGTGCGTGCCCGCGGCTTGTTGCGTGGCGTGAATTGGTCGCCCGTGAGAAGCGTGCGGCCTTCGCCGACCAAAGCTATTGGGGCAGGCCGATTCCCGGCTTCGGTCCGGCCGACGCAGCGATGCTGATCCTCGGGCTGGCGCCTGCGGCGCACGGCGCCAATCGGACCGGCCGAATGTTCACCGGCGACCAGAGCGGCGACGTGCTCTACCGTGCGCTCTACGACGTCGGGCTGGCCAACAAACCCACTGCGGTCTCGATCGACGACGGCCTGGAGCTGACCGGCGTGCGGATCACCGCGCCCGTCCACTGCGCGCCACCGCAGAACAAGCCGACTCCGGCTGAGCGCGACCAGTGCGCGCACTGGCTGCACAACGAAATCGACCTTCTCGCACCGACTTTGCGATCGGTTTTCGTCCTTGGCGCATTCGGTTGGCAGGCGGCGCTGACCGGATTCGCCGGTCTCGGATGGGAGGTTTCGCGGCCCAGACCGAAGTTCGGCCACGGTGCGCAGACCGTGATCCGACGCGGCGACCGCGAACTCACGCTTTTCGCGAGTTATCACGTGAGCCAACACAATACGTTCACCGGACGCCTGACGCCCGCGATGCTGCGCGAGGTCTTGCGCGGCGCCGGCCGCCACGCGGGGTTACCTGTGGTCGACGACGCGGGCGCGTGACTGGTCGAGCTGCTGAGGCGAGCCTTCGTATCGTTTTCGGTGGCCGAGTGGATACGATCTGCGTGAACAACGGTGTCCGCGTCGAAGCGGTGTGCAGCAGAACGGAAGTGACGGCGTCCATGAGCGAGAAGATGCGACGGCTCGCGGGGCGCGATCCCGACTCGACGTGCCGCTGCGGTCATCCCCGCACAGCGCACGAGCACTTCCGATCGGGCACCGACTGCGCCATCTGCGGGCCGGAGAAGTGCTCGCGCTTCCGGCGGGCGTGGTGGTCTCGACAAGCTCGACCAGCGGAGTAGGCGCTCGACCGGCGGTGGTCTCGACGGGCTCGACCAGCGGGGTAGGCGCTCGACCGGCGGGTGGTCTCGACGGGCTCGACCAGCGGGGTGGGCGCTCGGCCGGCGGTGGTCTCGACAAGCTCGACCAGCGGAGTAGACGCTCGACCGGCGAAGGTAGAGCTCAGCCTCGACGCCCGGCGGCGAGCCGTTCGCGGCGCAGCCGGTCCACTTCGGGCAGGTCCAGCGGCGCGAGCGATTCGACGCCCATCGCGCGCGCCAGGAGCAGGTCGGCGAGCTGCGGATTCCTAGCCAGCGCCGGACCGTGCATGTACGTCCCGAGCACCGAGCCCTGCACCACGCCCTCGGTTCCGTCGCCGACACCGTTGCCGACGCCGTGGCGCACCTTCGCGAGCGGCGCGGCGTCGGACCCCAGCGTTGTACCCCCGCGGTGGTTCTCGAATCCGGTGAGCTGATCGGTCAGTCCGGGCATCACCGGGTCGGTGACCACCTCGCCGATACTGCGTGTGGCCTGCGGGGATGTGGTGAGGTCGAAGAGTGAGATGCCGTCGACGCGTTCGCCTGCCGATGTCTCGTACCAGTGGCCGAGTACCTGGATTGCGGCGCAGATGGCGAGCACGGGACGTCCGGCGGCTGCGGCCCGCTGCAGACCGGGGTACCGCGTGAGATGCCGTGTGGCGAGCCGCTGTGCATAGTCTTCAGCGCCGCCGAGGGTGTAGACGTCGAGCGAGTCGGGCACCTCGTCGTCGAGAGTGATCTGCACGATCTCGGCGTCGACACCGCGCATGCGCGCCCGCTGTCGCAGGATCAATGCGTTGCCGCCGTCGCCATAGGTGCCCATGACGTCGGGCAGGACGAGGCCGATGCGCAGCGTCGAAGTACTCATTACTGTCCCTTCCGTGCGCGCTCGGCGCGTTCGATTGCGACGCCGAGGTCGCGGAACGCCGTGTAATTGGCCAGCACCTCGACGCGTCCGGGCGGGCACGAGGCGATGGCTTTCATGGTGTCGGGGATGGTGGTGTGCTCGGCGCCGGCGTAGAGCAGTCGGACCGACAGGTCGGCGGCGCGTTCGCCAGCCGCGACCACCTGCATCGTCTCGAAGGCCTCGAACCGCACGTCCCACAGCCAGGAGAGGTCCTCGCCGTCGGGGACCTGACCGTTGACGGCGATGACCAGGCCGTCGGCGTCCTGATCGATCATCGAAAGCGCTTCCTGCCACCCCGCGGGGTTCTTTGCGAGCAGCGTGCGCACGGAATGGTTGCCCACCTGGTGGATGCCGTAGCGTCCGGCCACCTCACCGACGGTGCTGACGGCGGCAACGGCCTTCGCGGGATCGGCACCCATCGCGACGGCAGCGGCAACGGCCTGCGCGGCGTTGCCACGGTTGGCGCGACCGGGCACGCTCAACGTCATGGGGGCCTCGAATCCGTCAGGGCCATAGATCTTTTCGTCGTCGACCCACCACTGGGGTGTCGGACGACGGAACGTCGGATCGCCCGTCGAGTACCAGTCGACGCCGCTCTGGATCGACGGGTCGGTGGGGTCGCCCGAGGTGCGCGCGATCGGCTCGCCGGTGCGCGGGCAGCTCACCGAGTCGCCGACCCAGCTCGCGCCCGCAGCAACCCAGACGACCTTCGGAGCGTCGAACGCGGCCGAGGTGATCAGGACGTCGTCGCAATTGGCGATCACCGTCGTATCGGGGTGTCGCGCGAGGCCCTCGCGGAGCCGTCGTTCGATCATGTTGATCTCTCCGACGCGGTCGAGCTGGTCGCGTGAGAGGTTGAGCATCACCACGACTTCGGGGTCGACGGCGTCGCTCACATGAGGAACGTGCAACTCGTCGACCTCGAGTGCCGCGACCGGCGCCGACCGCTGCAAGCTGAGCGTCGCGATGATGCCCGCGTCCATGTTGGCGCCGTCGGCCTGGGTGGCGACCTCGCCGAGTTCGGCCAGGGCCGCGGCGGTCATGCGCGTGGTCGTCGACTTTCCGTTTGTCCCGGTGATCAGCGCGGTCCGTTTTCCGGCGGCGAGACGGCCCATGATGTTCGGGTCGATCTTCTCGGCGACCAGGCCGCCGATCATCGATCCCTTGCCGCGCCCCGCGGTGCGCGACGCCCAGCGGGCAGCCGACGCAGCTCCGAGGGCTAGCGACGTACGAACGGGGACACGGGTGGTCGAGCCACCCGGAGCGGGGACGCGGTCGGGCATGGGGAGAGTCTGTCACAGCGCCCCACGGCCTGCCGTCGGGGCGCAGCGCGCGGCCGGGGTCGCGCTGTGCCCTCGCTGGTCGAGCTGCGCCCCGCTGGTCGAGCCGCCCTCGCTGGTCGAGCTTGTCGAGACCACGCCCCTGCGCGGGGTAGTCTCGCGGCCGTGAGCCGCGCCACCAACCCCACGCTGTCCCCGCCGCTACGACCCGTCCGTTCGCTGTTGCGAGTCATCGGCCACGTGCCACCGCAGGTGTTCGGTGCGGTGTCGCGGTGGTGTCCGGTCAACGCAGACGGCGACCACGTCAGCGTCGAGATGCTGGCCGCCGCGGCTGCAACAGCAGTCCTCCCGAACGCCGACATGGGCGGGCCGACGATCGGCAAGGCCCGCAGCGGACTGGCGCGGATCACCGCGCTCACCGCAGAGAAGCTCCCGGTGCTGGCCGTCGAGGAGGACCTCGAGTTCGACGGCCCGGCAGGCCCGATTCCGGTGACGCGCTATCGCGCGGGCGTCGAGAGCCGCGGGTTGATCCTGTTCTTCCACGGCGGCGGGTTCACCACGGGCAGTCGCAGGAGTCACGACCCGCTGGCGCGCAGGCTGGCCGTCGACACCGGCGCCGACGTCGTCTCCGTCGAGTATCGGCTCGCGCCGGAGAACCCCTTCCCCGCAGCGGTCGACGACGCTCTCGCCGCCTGGCGTGGTGTGGTCGACGCCGCCCCGGGCTGGGGTATCCCGAGCGACCGGATCGTCGTGGCAGGCGACAGTGCTGGCGGCAATCTCGCAGCGGTCGTCGCGCAGGAGGTCCGCGGTGAGCCGATCACTCCGATGCTGCAGCTCTTGATTTATCCCAAGACTGATTCCGTCGGCGAATACGGTTCGGCCCGCGAGTTCGCGAAGGGCTACTTCTTGACCGGCGAACGCATCGCTGATTTCACAGACGCTTACGTGCCCGATCCTGCCCAGCGATCCGATCCGCGCGTCTCTCCGCTACTCGCACAAGACCTTTCAGGCCTACCTCCCGCACACGTCGTGGTCGCCGGCTTCGATCCCCTGCGTGACGAAGGGATCGCATACGCCGATGCCCTCGGTGCCGCTGGAGTGCCTGTCACGTTGCAGCGAGAGGGGCCGCTGATCCACGGTTTCGCCAGCATGGCGGCATTCAGTTCCGTTGCGGATCAAGCTATCTCGCGGTTCACCGACGTGGTGTCCGACGCCCTGCGCTGATCGGCGTCGCGCATCAGTAGAGTGGTCGACGGTTCGGGGCTTGATCAGACCTTTCTACACATGGGGGAGTGGCATGACGATGCCGAAAAGTGGACGCTCGATCATCAGGGCGATGATGGTCCCGGCGATGGCCATGGTGGTTGTCGGGCTTGCTGGATGTGGCGGTGGCGACAGCGATTCGGCGCAGCCGACGTCGACTTCCTCGACACCTGACGCCGCGAAAGCGCTACCGCAGCAAGGTGATCAGTTCTATCTGCAAGGGCTCAAACAACTCAACATCCACTTTCCCGACGACGCGGCCGCGGTGACGGCGGGCAAGCAGGTGTGCGCGAATCTCAAGGCGGGCGACGGACTTCTCGACGCCATCCACAAGGTGGGGAACGGACTCAACGAGGCCGAGTCCGGTCAGGTCCTCGGCCTCGCGGCGCAGAGCTACTGCCCCGAAGAGCTCGGAAAGCTCAGCGGCACCCAGCCGTAGAGTCGCTCAGAAGCGTTCGTCGGCTGGGGGGATCGATTCCTGTGCCGCTGGTTCGTAATGGCTTTGCGGCGCAGCAGGATACGGCTGCGGCGGGGTGTCGGACTGCCCGGTCGGATACCCCTGTACTCCCGTCGGAGTGCCCTGGTACCCCGGCGGCGGCCCCTGATACCCGACCGGAGGCGCTTCGTGCCCCGCAGAAGGTGCCTGGTACTCGGGCGGCGGACCTTGGTATCCGGCCGGCGGCCCCTGGTAGCCGGGCGTAGGTGCTTGGTACTCGGGCGATGGCCCCTGGAACCCAGATTGGGGTCCCTGGAACCCGGGTTGAGGTCCTTGGTACCCGGGTGGCGGACCCTGGAATCCGGGCGGAGGTCCTTGGAACCCGGGCGGAGGTCCTTGGAACCCGGGCGGCGGGCCCTGGTATCCGGGCGGAGGTCCTTGGAACCCGGGTGCGCCGAGCGGCCCTTGGAATCCCTGGATGCCGGCACCAGCGTCGGGCATTCCCGGATTGAATGAATCCGACACTGTCGCAGCAAGTTCCAGGAATGCATTGCGGGTGTCGCGGTTCATGTGATCGAGGTCGATCTGCGCACCGGTCGCGAGATGGTCATCGAACGGGATGATCTGCACCGCTCGTGTCCGACCGAGGAAATGCTGGGTCAGCATGTCCAGATCGATCGGCGCACCTCCCGGCTTCGACGCTGAGATCACCACGACGGCCTGTTGTACCAGTCGCTGATAGCCGTGAGCGTTGAGCCAATCCAGTGTGGCTGCGGCACTTTCGGCGCCGTCGACGGCCGGTGACGTGACGAGGACGATAGCGGTTGCCGAACTCAGGACGCCCTCCATCGCCGAATGCAAGAGACCGGTACCGCAGTCGGTCATGATGATGTTGTAGTAGTTCTCCAGGATTCCGATGACGTCGAGGTAGTCGTCGGCGCTGAAGGATTCCGATATCGCCGGATCGCGTTCGGATGCAAGCACTTCCAGATGACTCGCGGATTGGGACGTGTGGCGCCGAACGTCGGCGTACCGCGTGACGTTCGGGTCGTTCAGCAGGGAGCGCACCGTCGAACCGGTTTGCTGAGGGACACGTCGGCCGAGTGTTCCGAAGTCTGGGTTTGCATCGACCGCGATCACCCGGTCACCGCGCAGCGATGCGAACGCGGAGCCGAGTCCGATTGTCGTCGTGGTCTTTCCGACGCCACCCTTGAGGGAGAGCACTGCCAGACGGAAATCGCCGGCGATCGGCCGACGGATGCGTGCGATCATCTCGTCGAGTTGTTGTTGCGACTTGCTCTCGCCCAGATTGATCAGACCGCCTGACACGGTGCGCAGTGCTCGCCGCCATCCGGCTCCGCGCGCCGAGAATGGTGTCGCCGGTTGCTGATTCGGATTCGCGGCACCGGGAGCTCCGGCGAACTGGGCACCTGGTTGCATTCCCGGCTGTTGCGGTCCCCCCTCGTAGGGGCCGCCGTAGTAATTGGGGTCGGGGAAGTTCGGCTCGGGGTAGTGAGGCCAGGGAGGTCCTGGTTGCTGCATAGGCGCAGGCGGGTAGGCCGCGCCGGGAACTGCCTGGTGGGGATCGGCCGGATAGCCAGCTGGCGGCTGCGGTGCGGGATGCTGATCGTTCGGGAGGTACTGAGCGACCGGGATCTCCGGTGTCTGCGGCGCCTCGCCCGACCTGCCCGTGTACCAGTTGACCTGCGCCACGGGCGGCGGGGTGAACTGTGCGTGCGAGGGTTGCGGCGGTTGGGGAGCGTCCGATGAGGGCTGGCCCGCACCGAACGACGTGTCGATCCGGCCCTCGTCGTCCTCGTGACCATCCACTTTCGGCCACGATGACGGCTGCGAACCTTCGGCGTGCGACATCTCGTTGATCATCCCCTCGTGCGTCCCCAGGTGGGCCTATCGCGCCCAACCCTGCTGCTGGTTCGACCCCTGAATACTAGGGCGTCTAACAGTAGAGGTCGTGGCGGCGCCCTCCGACGACTCCGTGAACAGTAGAAATGGTCAATCGATGGCGACTCATCGACCGCGACGAGCGTTTCCGATGGGCGGCTTGGTGTTGTAACCCGTTTTCAGTCATTTTCGGCGGCGCTGCTGGCGCCGACCTGGGCTTTTGCGGTGGGTTCGATGCTCGGATGACTGAAATCGGGAGAGGGTGTGGTGCGGGCCCGCGAGCGTGGGGCGGCGAGTACTCCTGCTGCGCATCCGGCGATGACCAGCGCGGCTCCGCCGATCTCGACGTAAGTCGAGGTCGGGACGAGCTTTTCGGGTGGGGATCTTGGTGCCGTAACCCGTTTTCAGTCATTTTCGGCGGCGCTGCCGGCGCCGACCTGGGCTTTTGCGGTGGGTTCGATGCTCGGATGACTGAAAACGGGAGAGGGTGTGGTGCGGGCCCGCGATCGTGGCGCGGCGAGTACTCCTGCTGCGCATCCGGCGATCACCAGCGCGGCTCCGCCGATCTCGACATAGGTCGGTTGCTCGCCGAGGAAGAGCCAGGCAGCGGTAATCCCGACGACGGGAACCAAGAGCGACATCGGCGCGACTCGGCTGGCCGGATAGCGCTGCATCAGCGACGTCCACAGACCCGACCCTGCGATGGTTCCGAGCAGCACCACATACGCCAACCCGGCCAGCGCGATCAGGCCTGAGGTCGAGCCGAGCGTGGCCATGGCGTGAAAACCTGCCGACGGTCCGTCGACAGCGAGGCTCAGCAGGTACAGCGGGATCGGCGGCACCACCGACATCCACAGCGTCATCCGCAGTGCGTCACCGGAGTTCGGGGGCAAGGCGAGGCGGTTGCCGATGTTGCCGAATGCCCAGGACAGTCCCGCCAGAACGGTGAGCAGGATCGGAACGACGATGCCGATGCCGAGCGAACTGTGGCCCGCGCGGTCGACCCCGATCAGAACGATTCCGCCCACTGCGACTGCGATTCCGACGACTTGAGCCGGCACGAGTCGCTCCCGCAGGAACACGACTCCGAGCAGCACAGTGAACGGGGCCGACGTCTGTAGCACCAGCGACGCGAGGCCTGTCGGCATCCCGATGTTCATCGCGAGGAAGAGAAAGGCGAACTGTCCGACACCGAATCCGAACGCGTACAACAGAAACCACTTGATCTGCATCCGTGGGAAGCGCACGAACAACACCACCGGTACGGCCATGACCGCGAACCGCAGTGCGGCGAAGAAGAACGGAGGGAAGTGGTCGAGGCCCAGACGAATCGCGATGAAGTTCAAACCCCACAGCACGACGACGGTCAGTGCCAGCATGCGGTCGCGCGTTGTCATGTACTCATGGTCGGGGCTCCGGTAGTGAAGCACAATCGAAATAAAGTGCATAGAAGATGTAGGAATGCTTCACGAAAGCCATGTGGGCGGCGCCCAGACGGCCAGCGGCGCCAGACGAATTGCCTAGGGCACAGAGCAACCCCACCGACCCGATACCCCACCGACACGACAACGCCGACCGCACCGGAAGTCGGTGCCGTCGGCGTTGGGCTAGTGTCCTGAGTCATTAATTGTCATTCGGTTGATAGACTGGGGAATGGCAACCCGGGGTCCGCGAGCAGTGGATATTGTTCTGACCGATGACGAGCGCCGTGAGCTCGAAGGGTGGG
>NZ_LZMI01000076.1:0-58908 GCF_001665475.1 Gordonia sp. 852002-51296_SCH5728562-b
GTGGGATCCTCGGGGGCATTTTTGCACCCCTGGATCCCACGCAACTCGACGTCAGCTTGTCTCCAGCGGCCGCGATGGGTCGGACGTCCACGCGTTCATCGAGCCGTCGTAGACCGATGCGTCGTCGCGGCCAACCGCCGCGAGGGCGAAAGCTGCTGCGGTGGCGGCGATTCCGCCTCCGCAGTAGGTGACGGGTCGCACCGAGTCGTCGAGGGCGCCCACCGCGTCGAAGATCGCTCGAAGCGCGGGAACGTCTTTCAACGTGCCCCGCTCGTCGACCAATTCGCCGAAGGGCACGTTCACACTTCTGGGGATGTGGCCGGCCGCGAAGGTGTCTCGGTCGAGGCGTTGATCAATAGCACGCCCGAGTCGTCGACGTCGGTGACCACCTCGTCGGTGGTCTCGATGCGTTCCTCCCGCCTCTGAGCTGTGAATTCTGCAGGCGGATAACCCGATTCGCCGCGGTCGACGGGGAAGCCCGCGTCAACCCACGCCTGCAGGCCCCCGGCGAGCACGGCGACGTTGTCGAAGCCCTCGAGACCGAACTGCCACCACAGCCTGGTGGCCCAGATTCCGTTCTCCGAGTCGTAGACCACGACGCGCGAGTCGTCACCGACACCCGCCGCACCCACGGCTGCAGCGAACTGTTCCGACGACACGACGGCGAACGGCGCCTCCCCGTCGGGGTCGGTGAGCGCGAGCAGTTGATCGACGAACACCGCGCCGGGAATGTGCCCGGCCAGGTACGACTCCTGCCCGGACTCGATCTGCGGCGCTCCGTCACCGAATCGGAGATGCACGGTCGCGTCGACGACCCGCAGCTTGGGATCATCGCCCAGATCGCGCAGGTCAGAAGCTGTGATGAGATGTGGCGTGCCCATACCCCGACACTACCGGCGACCGGCGCACACCCCGCCGATCAACTCTGTTCCCCGCGCAGGTTCTCGAGCAGCCTGAGCCAGATCTCACTGATCGTGGGATACGACGGGACTGCGTGCCACAACCGTTCCAGGGGAACCTCGCCGACGACGGCGACGGTGGCCGAATGCACGAGCTCTGCGATGTCGGGTCCGACAAACGTGGCTCCCACCAAGACGTTTCGCGCGCGGTCTATGACCAGCACCGCGTGGCCGCTGTAGTTCTCGCGTGCCAGCGCCGACCCTGCGACCTCGATGTCGAGTTCGGAGGTGACAACATCGATGCCCGCGTCGCGGGCGGCACGCTCGGTCAGCCCGACCGACCCGACCTGCGGCTCGGTGAACACCACCTGGGGCACCGCCGCGTGGTCGGCTGTGGCCAGAAAACGCTCGCCGTCGAGTGAACGGACTTCTGCGCGTGCGGCGATCACGTCACCGGCGACCCGCGCCTGATACTTGCCCATGTGCGTGAGTGGCGCGCGGCCGTTGACATCGCCGACCGCATACAGCCAGTCGTGCCCGGCGACATTCAGGTGATCGTCGACGTCGAGCTTGCTCTTGGGATCGATGCCGAGTGTCTCGAGTCCGACGCCGACGGTGCGGGGTCGTCGACCTGCGGCGACAAGGATCTCGTCGACCTCGAGTCGATCGACGACGTCGCCGTCGCGGTTGGCGAGTTCGACGACGGCCGGCCCGCCGTGCACTCGCCCGTAGCCGGTGTCGTCGACCTCCGGTCGCGCCACCGACCCAAACGTCGTGCCGAAGCGGATGTCGACTCCCCTGTCTCGCAGACCCGACAAGACTCGTTCCCCGACAAAGGGTTCCATCGACGGAAGCAGTGCGTTGCCTCGCACGACCATCGTGACCACACTCCCGAGCTCCGCGAGCCACGTCGCCGCCTCGCAGGCAACGACACCCCCGCCGAGGACCGCGATGCGTGCGGGAACCTCGACGAGATTCGTCGCATCACGCGACGTCCACGGCGCAGCATCGGCGAGACCCGGGATCGGCGGGATCGACGCGTCGCTCCCCGTCGCCAGCACCACCGCCTCGGTGGCGCGCAGGCGTCGACCCTCCACCTCGACCTCCCGCTCGCCCACCAGCCTGCCGACGCCGCGCACGACGTCGATGCCCGCGCCCCGCGCCCAATCGACCTGCGACGAGTCGTCGCGGTTGTGGGTGAACGAGTCGCGCCACGCCAGCAGACGGCCGGGTTCGGGCTGATCGTCGACGATTCGCGTCCGCGAACCGGGCAGCCCCGTCGCAGCCTCGAGTGCGGCGCCCGCCCCCAACAACGCCTTGCTCGGCATGCACGCCCAGTACGAGCATTCGCCGCCGACGAGTTGACTCTCGACGAGCACTGCACGACGGGCACTTCC
This sequence comes from Gordonia sp. 852002-51296_SCH5728562-b, assembly GCF_001665475.1. Classification (NCBI taxonomy): domain Bacteria; kingdom Bacillati; phylum Actinomycetota; class Actinomycetes; order Mycobacteriales; family Gordoniaceae; genus Gordonia; species Gordonia sp. 852002-51296_SCH5728562-b. The sequence goes on from NZ_LZMI01000076.1 coordinate 2,297, forward strand.
GCGGATCGCGTAGTCGGCTGCGTTCTCGCCCGCCGGTCCTGCGCCGAGCACGATGACGTCGTAGGTGTCGGTGTCTGCCATGAAATCCACGGTAGCCCCGCCTGAATGGTGCGGACTGGCTGTAACACTTGCTGACCGCGGAACGACCACTAACACATCGGGTCCGCTCACCGCAGGAGAACCATGCCAATTTCACCCGAATCCGCTGCCGGCGATCCTCGCGATCAGTGGATTACCTACGACGCCCCCGTTGCCGACGAGTCGACGGCCCCGGGTAACCGAACTCCCGGTCCACGCCGAATCCGGCGCAGGCTCGTCGGTCTCGCCACTGTGCTCACCCTGACCGCAGCCCTGCTGGGCCTGAGCGCGGTGATCGGCAAGGACGACCGCGCCTCGGCGCTCGTCGGACACCCCGAGGTCCTGCGCAACGGCTGCACGTGGGACTCGTCGGGAAACTACGTCCAGAACTGCAAAGTGTGGTCGCCGTCACAAAACAAGTGGGTCGTCGTGCAGATCCGAGCGTCGAGCGGCAGCGACAAGGGCGTGTACCTCCTCGACGGCATGCGTGCCCGCGACGACCGCTCCGCGTGGACCACCGACGTGCAGGCCGCCAAGGTCTACGACGGTAAGAGCGACACGACACTGGTCATGCCCGCGGGCGGAGCGTCGTCGTTCTACACCGACTGGGACGCCGGAGCCGGCGACAAGAACGTCAAGATCAAGCAGGAGACCTTCCTGACCGACGAACTGCCCGCATATCTCGCGACCAATTTCGGTGTGAGCCGATCGAACAACGCGATCGTCGGGCTGTCGATGTCGGCCGGGCCTGCTGTCACGCTTGCCGAGCGGCATCCTGAGCAGTTCAAGGTGGTGCAGGCGATGTCGGGCTACTACCAAACCGACAATCCGATCGGCGCGCTCGGAGTGTTGGCAACGCAGACACTCGTCTCCAACTACACCAACGGGATCGTCAACATGTGGGGCGCGCCGGGAAGCGCACGGTGGACCGCGAACGATCCGTCGAAGAACATCGACAAACTCAAGCAAAACGGTCAGACGCTGATCATCTCGTCGGGAAGCGGCTTTCCGAGCCCCGCCGATATGGCGAAGCTCTCGCAGTCGGATCTGATCAACGCCATCGCGTTGGAAGTCCTGTCGGCGGTATCGACGGTGCTCATGCAGTTGCAGCTCGCACAGTCCGGGGTATCGGTGATCTCGCTTCCGAACTACGGGGTCCACAACTGGGCCAACTGGGATCGCAGCCTGGGCGCAGGCAAGAACGACGTGTTGGGCGCACTCAACAAGACACCTGCGGTGACCGCGAAGACCCAGCTCGTCAGTGCTGCGGGATCGCCGGAACCCGACGGCGTGGCCAAGGCAACTGCTGCCGCGCGTGTCGCGGCGTCGCAGCAGGTGCAGTCCCCGGCGGTACTCGCAGCGGTGGCGGCAGACAAGGCGTCGAGTACATCGAGCACTACATCGACCTCGACCTCGCCGTCGGAATCCGCCCGATCTGCCGGCTCCACAACCGAATCGACGACCAGCACTCCTTCCGAGGAGACCACGACAACCACAACCCCTGCCCCGACGGGCTCCAGCACATCGAGCCCGAGCAACTCGACGCCGCCGCAGTCGACGACTTCTGACTCGACGACGACTACAACAACGACGACAGTCGCCACACCGTCGCCGTAACCCTGCAGGCCGGGGGAAGCCGCTAGGCGCCCAGCATCGTCGTGCCCGTCCGCTGACGGATCGGCTCGAATGATCTACTCAAGGGCATGACGCCTTCACCGAGCGCCCTGGTCCTCGCCGCGGATCAGGGCGAGGTCGCAGTACTCACACTTGCCATCGCGCTCTACTCGGCGGCCATACTCATCGCGATCGGCGTGGGTATCAACGCCGTCAACCGCAAGCGTCGACGCCTCGCCATCGCGATGGCGATATGCGTCGGGGTGCTGGTGGTTGCCGGCGTCGTAGTCGCGGTGATGAGCAGTATCCACTGACGGCTAGCCGTCCCTAGCCACTGACGGCTCTGCCGTCCCAATCCCACTGACGGCTCGCCGTTCACCTGCACCGACGGCCTGCCGTCCACCACCTCGACGCCCCGCGTATGCGCGAACGCTCAACGGTATTCACCGAGGGGGCTTAGACTTCGGCGGTTACGCTCTGCCGCGGGGGACGCAGCCCGTAGACCCGACGGTGGAATCGATCTGATCAGGGGTGTGTATGTCAGAGATGCCGTTCGGTGGGTTGAGTCGTCGCGAGTTCTTGTCGCGAGTTGCCGCGGTCGGCGGGGGCGCACTGCTCACGTCGTGGGCCGCGCCGATCATCGACAAGGCCTACGCCCAGGCCGACCCTGCGGGCACGGGATCACTCGACGACATCGAGCACATCGTGCTGTTCATGCAGGAGAACCGCAGCTTCGATCACTACTTCGGCACCTACTCGGGTGTGCGAGGATTCGGCGAGTCGACGCCGCTGTGGCGCCAGCACGGCTGGGCACCCGGCGTCGGACCGACCAAGTCGGGATACACGATGCCGTTCCGCCTCGACACCGAGAACGACGCCAACCTCGACGGCGAGTGCATCAACGATCCCGACCACTCGTGGGCCGGGCTCCATCACGCGTGGAACGGCGGCCGCAACGACGGTTGGCTCCCCATGTCGATCGATTCGGTCGGTCCCGCCAACGCGCCTGCACTCATGGGCTACTACGAGCGCGAGGACATCCCTGTCCACCGGACGCTTGCCGAGGCATTCACCATCTGCGACGCCTACCACTGCTCAGTACTCGGCCCCACCGACCCCAATCGCCTGTACTGGATGAGCGCAACGCTCGACCCCGAGGGCAAGCACGGTGGTCCGCTTCTCGAAACACCAACGCTCATACCCAAATTCGCCTACAGCTGGCGCACCATGCCGGAGAACCTCAGCGAGGCGGGCGTGAGTTGGAAGATCTACAACAACAAAGACCTCGGCCCGGTCTCGTCGGTTGTCCTCGACGGCATGATGGGCTGTTTCAAGCAGGCGCAGAATCCCAACTCGGAGTTGGCTCGACGCGGTATCGACCCGACCTACCCGAACGACTTCCGCGCCGACGTCGCCGCCAACCGGCTACCCAAGGTGTCGTGGGTCGTCCCACCGGCGATGGAGTGCGAACATCCCGCGCTGCCCGCGGCTTTGGGCGCTGTCGGCATCGTGCAACTCCTCGACATCCTCACGTCGAATCCCGCGGTCTGGGAGAAGACGGCTCTGATCATCAGCTACGACGAGAACGGCGGCTTCTTCGACCACGTCGTTCCCCCGACGGCACCGCCCGGCACCAAGGGCGAGTACGTCAGCGTGCCGAACATCAACAAGGTCTCGTCGTCGAAAGGCATCCGCGGGCCGATCGGACTCGGCTACCGCGTGCCGTGCTTCGTGATCTCGCCGTACAGTCGTGGCGGACTCGTCGCGCGCGAAACCTTCGACCACACTTCGCAATTGCGACTCATCGAGAAGCGCTTCGGCGTCGACGTCCCGAACCTGACCGCGTGGCGCAGGCAGACCGTCGGCGACATGACGACGGCGTTCGATTTCGCGCACCGCCCCAACTCGGCGCGACCACGCCTCGGCGACCCGAATCCCAAGGCACAGAACGCCCTACTGAAGTGCGGCCCCAACATTGCAGCGGGCACGGCCGGGTATGGCGCGCCGTATCCGGTGCCGCCCAACAGTATGCCGCGTCAGCAGCCCGGCACGCGTAGGTCGCCGAGCGGCATCGTCTGACCCGTTGTCACGCCGCGGCGGGCAGACGTCCGTCGAGAACCGCCGCGGCTGTGCGCGTGAACACTGTCATCCACACTGTGACGAGAACGCCGAGAAGTATCGCTGCGGCAATGCGAAACATGGTGGAGTCCAACACTGTTCCCAATGCTGCCAGTCCAGTCACGCAGGTGCCGATCGGAAACGTGAAGCTCCACCATGTCAGCGCGAACGGCATGGAACGTCGGATGTTGTGCACGGTGACAGCGGTGGCGAGCGCGAACATCACTACGCCCAAGCCGGTCGCCGCGACCCCGTAACCGACACCGAAGATCCGCAAACCCGTTGCGATGGTGTGAGACTCGGAGGCGTACCCGGCGAGCGCGGAGTCGGCATGCGCGGCAAGCGAATTCGCTGCCGTGATGGACTGGCCGATGATGCCGAGCGTGATCCAGATCGTCGGCGCGGCGCACCCGGTGGGTACGGTCCCGTGAACCAGGCGGCCATAGATCATCGAGAGTGTGATCAAACCCAGGAACAAGCTCAGTCCAAACAGCAAGTAGCACAACAGCAGAAAGCTCACTCGCCACTGCCCCGCCGGAACGTGGTCGACCAGCAGCGCACCCGTCGTCGCCGACACCATCGGCGGGACGACCGGCATCAGCCATGCCGGTAGCGCGACAAGGTCGGTGCGTCGACGATGGCGCGTCATCATGAGAAATGGCACCCCGATCGCCGTGCCTAGCCCCACGAGGGTCCCGACCGACCACAGGGCCGCGTCGACGACAACCGCGGCGTCGGTCCCGAGGATCGACGCCCCGACGGTGATGGTGCCCGCTCCGACGGTCAACAGTGCCATCGGGATCGCGCCGTAGAACTGAACCATCACGGGGTCGGCGGCGTAACGTCGCGCCTGCCCGGAATGCCGCACCCAGTGCACACCGAACGCCGCGGCGATCACCACCAGCAGCACCGCCGCGAGCAACCAGATCGCCGTCGCGAAGCCGCGGACCGCCGGTACATCTCCGGCAACACTGATCGCCGACGTCGCCACGATCCCGGTACCCATCACCGCCGCGAACCAGTTGGGCGTGATGTGGGCGAACGCCTCCGCGCGACGCCCCCCCGACGACCCGCTCGACGGAACGTCGGAGGCCAGCGGACGGTCGAGGATCTCGGTCATGGTTCCCAGCATCGGCCGCCGGCCAACCCTCCGGAAGACGGCTCAACGTTGTGGGGCCACAAGCACTGGTTGTGGCTGAGCACGCCCACTCGACGCGACGAAGCGCCCGCTCGACGGAATACAGCGCCCACTCGGCCGCGCTCCCTGCCGACTGGGCGCTTCATTCAGCCCACTGGGCGCTTCATTCAGCCGACTGGGCGCTTCATTCAGCCCACTGGGCGCTTGGCTCAGTCCACCGTGCAGGTCAGTCGACGGCCATCTCGCCGAGCTCCGACCAGCCGTCGGCGTCGACGGTGGTGTTGATGATTTCCGGTGTCGCGACGAGGAACTGCGGCAGGTCGGCGGTCGCCTTCTTGAAGTGATCGCTCGAGACGTGAGCGACGGCGGCGTCGTCGTCGAACGCCTCGATGAGGACGTATTCGTTGGGGTCGTCGAGGCTGCGTGACCACGTGAACCATTTGTTGCCGGGCTCCGACCGTGTTGCCTCGGTGAATTCGGCGACCAGGTCGGGCCACTGATCTGCGTACTCGGGCTTGATCTGCCATTTGGCGACGATGTGGATCATGCACCCAGCCTAGGTCGCCGCCACGACAACGTGGAACGGTTGCCGTGTCTCATTGTGAGAACACCGATCGTGCAAACACCGAGTGTGAGGCGGCGTGCATCACCTAACCCAAGCGGGCGTAACTTGGGTCACACAGCACCACAGGAGGAGAAGCGATGCGCGAGATCACCAAGTTCTACGTCGACGGTCAGTGGGTGGAGCCCACCGAGTTGAATCTCATCGACGTGATCAATCCGGCCACCGAGAAGGCCGCTGGCCACGTCGCCCTGGGCACCGCCGCAGACGTCGACGCCGCCGTGAACGCAGCGCGACGCGCCTTCGCCTCGTGGGGGCGCAGCTCCGTCGACGACAGGCTCGCCGTGCTCAACGCCATCATCGCGGAGTATCAGAAACGCGCAGACGACCTCGCCGACGCCGTCACCGAGGAGATGGGTGCCCCCGCGGGACTGGCGCAGGCCGCCCAGGTACCGATCGGCCTCGGACACCTCATGACCGCCGCTGCGGCGCTGCCCGAGTACCGCTTCGCGGAGGATCGCCGAACCTCTCGAATCGTCAAGGAGCCCATCGGTGTCTGCGGATTCATCACGCCCTGGAACTGGCCGCTCAATCAGGTCATGTGCAAGGTGGCACCCGCGTTGGCCACCGGCTGCACGATGGTGTTGAAGCCGTCGGAGGTCGCTCCGTTCTCGGCCGCGATCGTCGCCGAGATCTTCGACGCCGCAGGCGTTCCCGCAGGCGTCTTCAATCTGGTCAACGGTGACGGACCCGGCGTCGGGTCGGCGTTGGCGGCCCACCCCGGCATCGACATGATCTCCTTCACCGGCAGCACCCGCGCGGGCATCGAGGTCGCGCGCACCGCAGCCCCGACCGTCAAGCGCGTCGCACAGGAACTCGGCGGCAAGAGCCCCAACATCATCCTCGACGACGACGACCTCGCACAGAACGTCGCCGGTGGCGTCGCATCGGTCATGCTCAACTCCGGACAGTCGTGCAACGCACCCACCCGCATGCTCGTCCCCAACTCGCGAATCGACGACGTCGTCGAGGCCGTGAAATCGGTCGAACCCTCACTGACAGTGGGAGATCCGACCAGCAAGGTGCGTCTCGGCCCGGTCGTCTCGGAACCGCAGTTCGAGAAGATCCAGGGCCTCATCGAGCGCGCGATCGACGACGGCGCCACCCCGGTCATCGGCGGTGCCGGCAGGCCTGACGATCTGCCGACCGGCTACTACGTGCGTCCGACCGTCTTCTCCGGCGTCACCAACGACATGGAGATCGCGCGGACCGAGGTGTTCGGGCCCGTGCTGGTCGTCATCGGCTACGACGACATCGACGAAGCACTCGAGATCGCCAACGACACCGAGTACGGTCTCGCGGGCTACGTGTCGGGCAAGGATCTCGACGAGGTGCGTCGGATCGGCGAGCGTATCCGCGCCGGATCGATCTCCCTCAACGGGGCGCAACTCGATCCGTCGGCACCGTTCGGCGGCTACAAGCAGAGCGGCAACGGCCGCGAGTGGAGCGACTACGCATTCGACGAGTTCCTCGAGGTGAAGTCGCTTTTGGGCTACGACGCCTGAGCCTACGTATCCGGATGGGTCACACATGCCCATCCGGATACGCTGCGGGCAACGAAGACTCGGTGACAGTCGCAGAGTAGGTCGACCCCGCGAGGAGCCAAGATGACCGTTGCCCGTGACATCGCCGACGTGATCGAACACCACATCGGCGGTGAGATCCCTGTGCATCTCACCGCATGGGACGGCAGCGTCATCGGCCCGGACGACGCTCCGCACGTCGCCATCTACAGCCCCGACGCGCTGCGCCGAATCATCTGGCATCCAGGCGAACTCGGCGCAGCTCAGGCCTACGTCACCGGCGAGCTCGATGTTGTCGACGACCTCGACGACGCCCTCACCCATGTGTGGGAGGTCGCCGCCGCTCGCGGGCTCTCTGGTATCCGCCCATCACCGCGTGTACTTTTCGACGTCGCGCGACTGGCTCTCCGCTACCGACTTCTCGGCCTCCCCACAGCCCCGCCTGCCAGCCAGGCACGCGTGCGGGGACGTCTGCATTCCCGCGCTCGCGACCGCGCCGCGATCAGTCACCACTACGACCTGTCGAACGACTTCTATGAGCTGATCCTCGACGAGCACATGGCGTACTCGAGCGCCTACTGGACGTCGGATCACCCCGACTACACGCTGGCCGACGCGCAGGCGGACAAACTCGATCGCGTCTGCCGCAAGGTGGGTCTGGATTCGGTTGCCGGACAGCGATTCCTGGACATCGGGTGCGGATGGGGCTCGCTATCGCTCTATGCGGCAGAGCACTTCGATGCACGAGTGGTCGGCGTGACCATCTCACGCGAACAGAAGGCATTCATCGACGAGCGCATCGCCCAGCGCGGCCTGGCCGACCGCGTCGAGATCCGCGTGCAGGACTACCACGAGATCCCCGACCCTCCGTTCGACGCCGTGGCGTCGTTGGAAATGGGCGAGCACGTCGGTGAGCAGAACTATGCCACGTACGCACAGGTGTTGCGCGACAAGGTCATTCCCGGTGGACGTGTGTGCATTCAACAGATGTCAAGGCCCGAGGGCAAGCATCCCGGCGGTGGCCCGTTCATCGAGTCGTTCATCGCACCCGACATGTACATGCGCCCCGTCGAGCGAACCGTGCAGTACCTGACCGATGCCGGACTCCGCGTCGACGACGTCGAGGAGATGGCCGAGCATTACGTTCGGACCGTAGACATCTGGTACGACACCTTCGAGAAGAACTGGGCACGTGCCGTCGACCTGGTCGGCGATGAGATGGCACGCGTGTGGCGGCTCTACCTCGTCGGCGGACGCATGGCCTTCCGCGACGGCCGCATGGGCGTCGAGCAGATCACGGCGACGAGACCGCGTTAGCCCTGAGACCGCGTTAGCCCTGAGAGCGTTAACTCGGCGCGACGTGCTGCTCGAGCCACCCGAGCGTCGTCGAGAGCACCTTGTCCTGCTCTGGCTCGTTGAAGATCTCGTGGTAGAGATCGTCGAAGATGACGAGCGTCTTGTCGTCGGAGCCCGCGAGGCGTTCGACCATCTCGCTGCCTGCCGGGTTGGTCAGCCGGTCGGCCGAACCGTGCATCACGAGAAGTGGGATCGTCAGTGAGCCCACGCGGTCGGGGAAGCTCTGCATCGTCGACAGCATCTCCGCACCCAACCGCGCCGGAATACGAGCGCGCGTCACCAGCGGATCGGCTTGGTATGCGGCGACGACGTCGGGATCGCGAGAGACGGCCGTCGAATCCAGCGCGATGGTCGGCAGCCAGGGCGCAACCTTGCCGAGAACCTGGGAGACGGCGATGACCGGACCCGGCATGTCGTCGCCGGGCATCACGGCGGCACCGGAGAGGATCAGTCCGTCGAGCTTGCCCTGATGGTCGAGTGCGTAGTCGAGCGCGATGCAGCCGCCCATGCTGTGTCCGAGCAGATAGGTGGGCAGCCCGTCGATCGCGGTCTGCGTGACGACGGTGTCGAGGTCGTCACTGAATTGCTTGAATGACTTGATACGCAACCGTTTTCCGCCGGATCGGCCATGCCCGAGGTGGTCTGGTATCGCGACGGAAAATCCGGCGTCGGTGAACACCTTCGCGACATGCGAGTAGCGTCCGCCGTGCTCGCCGAGGCCATGTGCGATGACGACGAGTCCGCGCAGGTTCGCGGGCGTGAGGGTTGTGTAGAAGATCTGCTCGCCGTGCTTGCCGGAGAAGGTGCGCTCTTCGGTCGTGACGCCAGGTGTGCCGTCTGCGCTGTCAGCCATTGGGCCATTATGGCTCACCGCGCGGCCAGATCAGCAAGTTCGGGCCAAGCTCCACCCGGGCACGTCAACCACCGGTCCGCGTCAGACGCCGACCCCGACGAACTTCTCCGACGCCGCCCAGAGCCCGTCGATGAGGTCTCGGCGGTGTGCCTGCTTGTTCTCCCGACCGTTGGGCTTGAGCCGGTCGAAGTAGACGCCGTTGATCTCCGGGTCCGCACCACGACGTGCCAGCGCGATGAGTGGCTGCGCACCCTGCTCAGGGGTGATGGTGCCGAACCGCTTGAGCGGTGTGCGATAGAACAGTCCGACGAAGGCAGAGTCGCGACCGAAGCTGCTGGCGACCACACCGGGGTGTACGGCAGCCGAGACGATCCCGTCGTCGCGCCACCGATCGGCGATACCCCTGGTGAACATGATGTTCTCCAATTTGCTTGTCCCGTAACACCGTAACTCGATCGTGCGTCGTCGCTCGAAGTCCAGGTCGGTGAGATCCACGCTGCCCGCAAGGTTGCCGAAGCTCGAGGTGTTGACCACCAGCGCGCCACCGTCGGCAGCCAACTGCTCCTTGAGCAGGTTCGTCAGGAGAAACCCGCTGAGGTGATTGATCTGGAAGTTCGGCTCGTGTCCGTCCGCCGTCTTCTGTGCCGGCGCGAACGTGCCGCCCGCGTTGTTCAGCAGCACATCGATGGAATCGACCCGTGCGGCGATGTCGCCCGCCAGAGCGCGCACCTCGTCGAAGCGCGCGTAGTCGGCGGTGAACGCCGTCGCACCCACTTCTGCCGCCACAGCCTTCGTCTTCTCCTCCGACCTTCCGACGATGATCAGGTCGACGTCGGGTCCGGCGAGCTCGCGCGCGGCGACAGCTCCTATTCCGTCGCTGGCGCCGGTGATCACGATTGTCCGTGTGTCTGCCACTGAGGTCCCCCGCTTCGTGTCATCGAGCGTCGTGCCCGAACCGTTCTCATCAGGTCTACACGGCGTCGGGTCCAGACGGCGTCGGGCCTGGTCCCATCGCTCGCGGGGCACGACGAGCACGCATCACTCGCGCCAGAACCCCGCTTCTTCCAGCAACTCGACGGCGCGATGGCCCCCACGCAGGAAGTGCCCCTCGATCAGCGTGCGAACGATGCCCGGCGAACGGCCACGCAGAGCGTCGAGGATCTCGCGATGATCACGCATCGACGAGGCCACCGCGTCGGGGTGGGAATCGAAGAACCCCGACGGAATAGCCCTGCTGAGCAACCGAAGCTCCGCGATCAGCCGCCGTGATGAGGACGCCTTGTTGATCACCCGATGGAAGTGCGAGTTCAGTGCTTCGAGTTCGATGAGGTCGGCGGTCGATTCCATCTGCGCGGCAAGGTTGTCGAGAGTCGCGAAGGCGTCGTCGGAGAGGTTCATCGCAGCACGCTCTGCGGCAAGGCCCGAGATCACACCGAGCATCCAGTAGTGGTCGCGAATGTCGTCGCGGGACAGGTCGGCGACGAACGCCCCGCGGCGCGGGATCGTCTCGATGATGCCTTCGCCCGCCAACGAGATCAGCGCCTCACGGACGGGCAGTTTGCTCATACCCAAGTGGTCGGCGAGCGCATCCTGGTCGATCTTGGCGCCCCGACGTAACTCACCGGCGAAGACGAGGCCCCTGATCGCACGGGCCGCGGCCTCCTTGCGCACCGACGTCGCCACGTCGGACTTCTCGGCGGAGTTCACGGTCATTCGTCGATGCTATCGCCCAGTCGACGCCGCAAGCACCCCGAATTATCATCTTTGACGCTCCGTGCGGACATAGAAAGCGTCTTAGCTGTTGATATGTAAGTCCTCTTGGTGCGCCCGGCGTGTATTTGATAATTTTCACCCCATGACCACCGCAACCGATCAACCGACGCCCGAGGTCGATGCCGACGATTTCGAGCAGATCCGCCAACTGGTCCACGACTTCATCCGCACCAGGGTCGTGCCCCGCGAAACCGAGATCATGCAGTCCAACGAGGTACCGGCCGATCTGCGTGCGCAAGCCGCGGAGATGGGATTGTTCGGATATGCGATCCCGCAGGAATGGGGTGGCCTCGGACTCGACCTGACCCAAGATGTCGAGCTGGCAATGGAGTTCGGGTACACCAGCTTGGCGTTGCGATCGATGTTCGGCACCAACAACGGCATCGCAGGTCAGGTGCTCGTCAACTTCGGCACCGACGAACAGAAGAAGCACTGGCTCGAGGGCATCGCGTCGGGCGAGGTGGTCGCGTCCTTCGCACTGACAGAACCGGGAGCGGGCTCCAACCCGGCGGGGTTGCGCACCAAGGCAACCCGCGACGGGCAGGAATGGGTGATCGACGGCCAGAAGCGCTTCATCACCAATGCGCCGATCGCCGACCTCTTTGTCGTCTTCGCACGAACCCGTCCCGCCGATGAGTCGGGAACCGGCATAGCCGTATTTCTCGTTCCCGCAGACACTCCCGGCGTCGAGGTCGGCACCAAGGACGCCAAGATGGGCCAGGAGGGCGCGTGGACTGCCGACGTCACCTTCGACGGGGTACGTGTGCCTTCGTCGGCGCTTGTCGGTGGCGATGAGGAGAAGGGCTACAAGGCTGCGATGACGTCGCTCGCCCGCGGCCGTGTGCACATCGCCGCACTGTCGGTGGGGCAGGCGCAGCGCGCACTCGACGAATCGGTCGCCTATGCCGCCAATGCCACACAGGGCGGAAAGGCCATTGGCTCTTTTCAATTGGTGCAGGCGATGCTCGCAGATCAGCAGACCGGAGTGATGGCCGGACGGGCACTGGTCCGCGAGGCCGCCGCCAAGTACGTCTCCGGAGAGGATCGACGTGTCGGACCGTCGGCGGCGAAACTGTTCTGCACGGAGATGGTGGGCAAAGTCGCCGACCTCGCCGTGCAGATTCACGGCGGAACCGGCTATATGCGCGAGGTACCGGTCGAACGTATCTACCGCGACGTGCGCCTGCTCCGCCTGTACGAGGGCACCAGCGAGATTCAACGACTCATCATCGGCGGCAACCTGATTCGCGCCGCGACGACGTAGACGCCGCCGACAACCACACCTCCACCCGTCCCGAGAACAGGACACTTCACCATGCCAGGACCGCTCCTGAACGATCAGACCGCCGTGATCACCGGCGCCGCACAGGGAATCGGTTTCGCCATCGCGCAGCTCTTCGTCGACGAGGGCGCTCGCGTCGTGATCGGTGACGTCAATGCGGAGGCCGCCGACAAGGCAGCTGTGCAACTCGGCGGCTCCGAGCGTGCGATCGGCGTGCGGTGCGATGTCACCGACAGCGACGACGTCGACGCGTTACTCGCCGCAGCCGCAGACGCTTTCGGCCCCGTCGACGTCATGGTCAACAATGCCGGGATCACTCGCGATGCCACCATGCGAACCATGACCGAAGACCAGTTCGACCAGGTCATCAACGTGCATCTGAAGGGCACCTGGAACGGCACGCGCAAAGCCGCGGCGATCATGCGCGAACGCAAGAGCGGTGCCATCGTCAATCTGTCGTCGCTGTCGGGCAAGGTCGGCATGGTCGGGCAGACCAACTACTCAGCAGCCAAGGCGGGCATCGTCGGGATGACTAAAGCCGCCGCGAAAGAGATGGCGCACCACGGGGTTCGAGTCAATGCCGTCGCGCCAGGCCTCATCCGCTCCGCCATGACCGAAGCCATGCCACAGAAGGCATGGGATCAGAAGATGGCCGAGATCCCGATGGGACGCGCGGGCGAGGTCAGCGAAGTCGCCACTGTGGCACTGTTTCTCGCGAGCCACCTCTCGTCGTATATGACCGGCACCGTCATGGAGGTCACCGGCGGGCGGTTCATGTGACCACCGGGCGTAGTCACGTGTCTCGCCCGCTGGCTGGCGTTCGCGTTGTCGAAGTGTCGAGCTTCGTCGCATCTCCCCTGTGCGGCTTGACTCTTGCGCAACTCGGCGCCGAGGTGATCCGCGTCGATCCGACGGGCGGTGCCGCCGACGTCCATCGCTGGCCGTTGACCGATGACGGCACCACCTCCATCTACTGGACCGGCCTCAACCGCGGCAAGAAGTCGATCACCGCAGACCTGCGTTCACCCGACGGCCAGGAGTTGATCCGACGACTCGTCGTCGAATCAGGTTCTGGCGGTGGGATTCTGGTGACCAATGCGGCTGGCCGGGACTGGATGAGCCACGAGACGCTGGCAGCGCTGCGCAGCGACGTGATCACCGTCGAGCTGTGCGGGCTTTCCGACGGCTCCCCCGCAGTCGACTTCACGGTCAACGCGCGCATCGGCTTTCCGATGATCACCGGTCCGCTCGATCATGCGGGTCCGGTCAACCATGTACTCCCCGCGTGGGATGTGATCTGCGGACTCTATGCCGCCGTGTCACTCACCGCGGCGGTGCGCAAACGGGAACACAGCGGCGACGGTAGCCGTATTCGGCTGGCGCTCGAGGACACCGCGTTGTCGATCGCCGGAACGCTCGGCTATCTGACCGAACCGCAGGTGAATTCGACGTCGCGGCCCGCCACGGGGAACGACGTCTACGGGACGTACGGCACCGACGTCACGACCGCGGACGGGGATCGATTCATGATCGTCGCCCTCACCGCACGCCACTTTCGCGACTTGGTCCGCATCACCGGAACCGACGGTGTCGTCGGCGCACTAGAACGCTCACTCGACGTCGACTTCACCACCGAGGCCGACCGCTTCACCCATCGCGACGTGTTGAACGCGCTGTTCCGCACGTGGTTTGCCAACCAGCCGACTGAGAGCGTCGCCGAGCTCCTCGAGGAGTCGTCGGTACTCGCGCAGCGCTACCGGACATTCGACGAGGTGGTGGCGTCCGGCGCGCTGGCCGCGAACCCGCTGTTCACTGATCTCGACCAACCCGGCGTCGGCACCTACCTCGCCGCGGGACTACCCGCAGGCTTCGACGGCGAACACTTCGCAGCAGGGCCTGCGCCAACCCTCGGCGCCGACACGCCCACGTGGCCCCCTACGACCCAGTGACACCGCCGACCCCGTGACACCGACGATCCCGTGACGCCACCGACGACGTCTCCGGAATAACACCGCACCTCGGCAGGTTGACTGAACCAGTTGCTCAGATTTGAGCAAACAGCCGACCAGGAGGTTCCGATGCCCGCCATCACCGCCGACACCACAACATTGCCCCGCCTCACCGCGCCGGCACTCGAGGCCACCGAACGACCCGTGAAGTCGCTGACCCGTGGTCCGCGCGGATACGAGGGAGAAGGGTTTCCCGTGGTCAGAGCCTTCGCGGGCGTTCCAGCAGCGGTTCTCGACCCGTTCATCCACATGGATCAGATGGGTGAGGTCGACTACGAGCCGGGCGAACCGAAGGGCACCGACTGGCACCCGCACCGGGGCTTCGAGACCGTCACCTACATCATCGACGGCCGCTTCCAGCACCAGGACTCCACCGGTGGCGGCGGCTTGATCGAGAACGGCGCCACCCAGTGGATGACCGCCGGGGCCGGCATCCTGCACATCGAGACCCCACCGGCCGAGTTGGTCGAGTCCGGTGGCCTGTTCCACGGCATCCAGCTCTGGGTGAACCTTCCGGCCAAGGACAAGTTCCTCACGCCGCGCTACCAGAACCTCGAAGCCGGGAACGTCGCGCTCGTCGCCTCGCCCGACGGCGGCGCACTCGTCCGCATCATCGCGGGCGAGCTCGACGGCCACGCGGGGCCGGGTGCCACACACACGCCGATCACGGTGGCGCACGCGACCGTCGCGCCGGGTGCATCCGTGTCGGTGCCCTGGCGGGAGGACTTCAACGCCCTTGCCTACGTCCTGTCCGGACGTGGCACCGTCGGCCCAGATGCGCGTCCGATCGAGCAGGGTCAACTCGCAGTATTCGGCAAGGGTGACCGTCTGACGGTCGCCGCCGATGCCGGGCAGGACAGCAACCGCCCCGCCCTCGAGGTCCTCCTGCTCGGCGGACAACCGATTCGCGAACCCGTCGCACACTACGGTCCGTTCGTGATGAACACCCGCGAGCAACTGATCGAGGCCATCGAAGACTTCCAGGCCGGTCGTCTCGGCGTCATTCCGCCGGATGCGATCATGCCGCACACCAGCACTCGATGACCGCCAACCCCTCGATCCAGAAGGTCGCCGCGTCGAAATCCCAGGCGTGGCGGCTCTTCATCGAGACCAGCGCCCGACTCCAGACCACGCTCGACGACGAACTCCGTGCTCACTGCCGAATGTCGTTGGCGGACTATCACGTTCTGTTGATCCTTCACGAATGCCCCGGTGGCCGTGCACGAATGCGCGACCTCTCCCACCGCATGGTGTTCTCGACATCGCGTCTCTCCTACCAGATCGACGCGATGGTCCGACGCGGGTGGCTTCGTCGCGAGGCGGCCCCAGAGGACAAACGCGGTAGCTACGCGGTACTGACCGACGACGGACGCTCGGCGTTCGAGGCGGCGGCACGCGACCACGGTGCGGCCGTCGACAGGTTGTTCACCTCCGCGCTGTCGGATTCCGAAGCAAGCGAACTCGCCGACCTCATGGAGACACTGACCGGTCACCTCGACGCCGAAACTCCCCTCACCCCAAGCACATCCGCGAGCCGAGCGAAATGAGGACACCATGACCGACACGCAGACCCCACCGATCACCGATGTCGCAGGCTGGCGCCTCATCCGCGCGGCTGACCGCTACATGTGGAACGACGAGGCCATCGACTCGCGGCAATCATTCCCTGCCACGGGCAGTTTCGACCTCGCGGCCAACGCGCACGGGATGCTACTGGTCCACAACGACGACATCGTCGACGCGGGCGCAGGCTTCGACACCCATCAGCATCGCGACGCAGAGATCGTCACGTGGGTCGTCGAAGGCGCTCTGCACCACAGGGATTCGCAGAGCAGCGAAGGTATCCTGACACCCGGCGTCGTACAGCGCATGTCTGCGGGATCGGGAATCAGGCATTCCGAGCGCAACGCGTCGACGCGCGCCGAGAACCAACGGCTGCGCGTGGTGCAGATGTGGATCGCACCGGAGTATTCGGGCGGCACACCGAGTTACGCGGAAGCGGACGTCAACGAAGCGTTAGCCGACGGCGGGCTGGTCACCATCGTGTCGGGACTCGACCGCGACGCGGGTGGGCATACGTTGTCGATCGGCAACAGCTACGTCGCGCTACACGCCGCGCGCCTACTCCCCGACCGCCCGGTCACCCTGCCGTCTGCACCGTTCGGGCACCTGTTCGTGGTCTCCGGCACCGTCACCGTGTCGGGCCTGCCGAGCGGCGAGACGGCCGACGACCCCCTCACGCTCACTGAGGGCGACGCGCTGCGTACCGCGAGCACCGCCGCATTGACTGTCGCCGCAGACGCACCGGCCGAGATCCTCTTCTGGGAGATGCACACGTCGTTCGACGCCGCACGCCCCTGACCGCTCGACAAACGCGATCAGAGTTGCGGCGCAACCGTTGTGGAGATCAGCTCGAGATGCTCGAGATCGTCAAGGTCGAGCATCTGCAGGTACAACCTGGTGACTCCGATGGCCCGGTAGGACTCGATCTTCTCGACCACCTGATCGGGTGTACCCGCGAGTCCGTTCTCCCGGAGCTCGCCGACCTCGCGCCCGATTGCGTCGGCACGTCGTGTGACGTCTGCATCGCTTTTGCCCACGCAGATCGTCAACGCCGCCGAATACGTGAGTTCGTCGGGTCCGCGACTCGCCGCTGTGCACGCATCGCGCACGACGTCGAATTGCGCTGCGACGACGTCGGTCTTCGCGAACGGCACGTTGAACTCGTCGGCAAACCGCGCGGCCAACGCGGGGGTGCGCTTCTTACCCATGCCGCCGATGATGATCGGGGGCCGCGGTGACTGCACCGGCTTGGGCAACGCGGGTGAGTTGCTGACCTGAAAGTGCTTGCCGCGGTAGTCGAAGAGATCGCCGGCGGGCGTCGACCAGAGCCCGGTGATGATCTCGAGGTTCTCGGTCAGCTTCTCGAAGCGTTCTCCGAGCGGCGGGAACGGGATCGCGTACGCCTCATGCTCCTCGGCGAACCATCCTGCGCCGAGTCCGAATTCGATTCGGCCACCGCTCATCTCATCGGCCTGCGCAACCTGGATCGCGAGCTGACCGGGATGGCGGAACGTCGCCGACGTCACCAGGGTGCCGAGACGGATCGTCGAGGTCTCCCGACCGAGCGCCGCCAACGTGAGCCACGCATCGGTCGGCCCCGGGAGCCCCTCGGTGTTCATCGCCAGGTAGTGATCGGATCGGAAGAATGCTCCGTAGCCGAGGTCTTCGCTCGCCCGCGCGACGCGCAGCAGCGTCTCGTACGTGGCACCCTGCTGAGGTTCGGTGAAGATTCGCAATTCCATGGAATTCAACCTACGCGTCGCGAACTCGGGTCTGTCCGGCGTGCCGTCATCTCTGGGGACGCGTCACGCCTCCGGCGTGATCTGGCCCGCGGGCACCAGCGACGGCTCGTCGACGGTCGAGAGGGTGAGGACGGCCTCGACGATCGCGTCCTGCGTCTCGATCTGCGCTTCGAGCCTTCGCAACCGGAATGCGACGTCGTGCTCGGCGAGGTCGCCGGTGATGTCTACGGCTGCCACCAGGTAGAACTCCATCGGACCGACGTACTCCGCATGCAGATAGGTGACCCGATCGATGTCGGCCATGTCGAGCAGACGAACGAGGATGGCGTCGCGAATCGGCGCCATGGCCTCCTGGCCGAGGAGAAACTCGCTGTTGCGTCGGATCAGGAAGATGGCGATGAAGCCCAACAGCAGACCGACGAGGATCGATCCGAGCGCATCCCAGACTGCGTTGCCGGTGATCTGATGCAGCGCCATGCCCGCAGCAGCGATCGCGAGTCCGACGAGTGCCGCGGAGTCCTCGGCGAACACTGCTCGCAAAGTGGTGTTCGACGTCCGGCTGACAAATCGAAGCGGGTGCATCGACATCCGACGTCCGCCCGCCTTGGCTTGGCGCACCGACTGTATGAACGAAATACCTTCCAGCACAGCGGAGATCGCGAGCACGATGTAGCCGACGAGATAGTTGGTGTCTTCTTCCGGGTGTACCAGCGCGGTGATGCCGTTGACCACCGACACGGCAGCGCCGACTGCGAACAGTCCGAACGCCGCGAACATCGACCAGATGTAGGTTTCCCTGCCGTGCCCGAACGGGTGACTCCTTGTCCTGCCACGGTTTCCGCGGCGCTCGGCGATGAGCAGAAAGATCTCGTTTCCCGAGTCCGCCCAGGAGTGCATGGCTTCAGCCGTCATCGATGCCGATCCCGTGACGATCGCAGCAATCGTCTTGGCAATGGCGACCGCAACATTGGCGACGAATGCGATGACGACCGTCGTCATCGAATCCTGATCGTTGATAGGGGTGACGAGTTGCTCATCGGTCCGCGGCGCATCCGTGTCAGCCATTATCCGATCGTCTCACGGCATGCGTTTGCCGACACTCGATCCGGACACGCCCTCGCCGAGAAAATGACCGCGCGGCGCACCCAGCCGAAGGTGCACCGCGCGGTCGTCGAATCCAGACTCGGGTGAGAGGTTATCCGAGGCTGAAGGGCTTTCCGTAGAACGTCACGATCTGTTCTGCGTTGGGTGTGTTCACATACACGTCGGCAAACGAGCGAGCCTGCGCATAGCCTGCGCAGCCGTTGATCCCGATCTGCTCGTCGGTATAGCTGAGCTTCGCGTGGTTGGTGGCCTTGTACCCGACCTTGTTGCTCAGCTTCTGGTTGCCGAAGTCGTCGGCGGACTCGACAGTGTTCACGTAATAGGCGACCGCCTGGCCCGGACCGACCGACAGCGAGGTTCCGGCGCCTGCCGTTGCCGAACTGATTGCGGGCGGACTGTCGATATTCGGACCCGGTTTGCCGGATGCGGCACCGTTGCCGCTACCAGTGACACCGGAGATGTTGACCTGGCAGCCGACGATGTAACCCGCCCTGATCTTGATGTTCTTGGCGTCTTTGCTGGTCTTGACAGCGTAGGTGGCCGACACCCATGCGTTGCGGTGTAGCGGGGTTCCGCCGAGGGACGGGTTGATGTTTGCCCTCTCGTTACTCCTCGTCACCGACACGACGGTGCCGTCGCCCAGGGTCTGCTGGTCGGTCTGTGACGGGAGCGCGACGTGGACGTCCGCGTGTGCGATGGCCGGTGTCATCAGTGCGGCGACGGTTGTCAATGCCGCGGGCGCGCCGATCGTGACGAGCCGCTTCAAGCTGATATTCATTTCTTCCTCGTATGTCGTCAGTCGTTCAGGGAGGTGTCAGCCGATGGAGAAGGGCTTGCCATAGAGATTGATCTTCTGATGATCGCTACCTGTGGTCTCCACGACCACGTACGAGCGAGCCTGCGCGTAGCCTGCGCAGTTGTTGATGTTCAGCTGCGTGCGGTCCCAATTGAAGTAGTACGTGCCCTTTTTCTCGATGTCCTTGTAATCGAGCTGAGCAAACACCACCTGGCCGGGCGTCAGCGGAATGCTGAGACTGCCCGAACCCGATACCGCGCCGGCGCTGAGCAGGTTGAGTGTTCCGGTGGCACCGACCGTCATGGATCCGACGTTCACCTGGCAACCGACGATGTAGCCCACCGAGAGTGTCGCCGCAGCGCCGTCCGTCGACACGCCGCCGGTGCCCGGGTAGGTGGCCTCGCCGTTCGAACCGACGCCGTTGTTCGGTCCCGCCTTGGAGTCCTTCAGGCCTGGCGCCTTGAGAACAACGCTTCCGCTCACCCACGCGGTGCGGCCAAGGCCATTTGCCGCAAGAGACGGCGAGATCTGTGCAGATTCAGAGGTGCGGGTCAGGGTCAGCCCGTCGCCGTTGGCCGTTCCTCCCGGCAAACGAACGAAGGCGTCGCCGTGTGCGGGAGCCGCGGCCAGGCCGACGGCGGTCGCGACGGCACCGATGGCCAGTGCGCCGACGGCACCCCGTCGCATCCGTGACTCGTTGGTGGTCATGTAGTCCCCTCAAGATGAATTCATTGCTCGGCTCGCTCGCTCCGCGCGCTGCGCCGGTCGTCGCCCCAGCGGCAACTCCGCGCGAACTGTACTGAGATGACGGAGAACAAAACGTGAACAAAGAGCGGCCACACGGCGGCGCGTTGACCAATTTGTGATCTTCGAATCCGTTGCACGACAGGATGTTTCGTTTTGCACCGTTTGCACTGCCAAATATCGGACATAAGCGACGCTTGCTGATCGTCCGCAAATGAGTGCAGGCTTCGCGATACCAAATCGAGGTTCGTCCGGTTAGTGTTTGCGAGTGAGCTCCGACGTTTCCGACCACCGAATGCGGCAATGGCTGCTCTCCGATATCTCACCGGAGCCCGCAGGCCTCATGGGACCGCACCGCATTCCGAGCGAAGAATCGCACACACACCGGTGGTGGCAGGTGATGTGCCTGACCGGCGTCGACTATTTTTCGACGCTCGGCTACCAGCCGGGCATCGCTGCGCTCGCAGCGGGAACCGTCGCCCCTGTCGCGACATTGGTGCTGGTCGCACTGACGCTCTTCGGCGCGCTTCCCGTCTATCGCTACGTCGCAGCCAAATCGCCCAAGGGCGAGGGCTCTATCGCGATGCTCGAGCGACTGCTCCCCAAGTGGGGCGGAAAGATCTTCGTTCTCGTCCTCCTCGGCTTCGCGGCAACCGACTTCCTGATCACGATGACGTTGTCGGCCGCGGACGCGACTGCCCACTTCGTCGAGAATCCCCTTGTCCCACGCGGCTTCTCCAACCACACGGTCCTGATCACACTGATCCTGCTCGCGCTGCTCGCCGCGGTGTTCCTACGCGGCTTCACCGAGGCGATCACCATCGCTGTCGTCTTGGTCGTCGTGTATCTGAGTCTCAACGTTGTCGTGATCGCGACCGCGCTGTGGCACATCGTCGAAGCTCCACATCTCGTCATCGACTGGCAGTCGGCGATGTTCACCGAGCACGGCAATCCGTGGATGGTGGCAGCGATCGCCGTCCTCGTGTTTCCCAAGCTGGCGCTGGGATTGTCGGGCTTCGAGACGGGCGTCGCGGTCATGCCGCAGGTCGACGGCTCACCGGCCGATCCACCCGATCATCCGATCACCCGCATCCGTGGCACACGACGCCTCCTCACCACATCGGCACTGATCATGAGTGTCTTTCTCATCTCGAGCAGTCTGGTGTGCACCATCCTGATACCCGAGAACGAGTTCCAGCCCGGCGGCAAAGCCAACGGTCGTGCGCTCGCCTACCTCGGACACGACTACCTCGGCAGCGGATTCGGCACCGTCTACGACATCAGCACCATCCTCATCCTCTGGTTCGCCGGGGCGTCGGCGATGGCCGGTCTGCTCAACCTGGTGCCGCGCTACCTGCCGCGCTACGGCATGGCTCCGGACTGGGCGCGCGCCACCCGCCCGCTGGTCGTCGTCTTCGCACTCATCGCCTTCGGCGTCACCATCTATTTCGACGCCAACGTCGACAAACAGGGCGGCGCATACGCCACCGGCGTGCTGGTTCTGATGACGTCCGCGGCCATCGCCGTCACGCTCTCGGTGCGCAAACGCAGGATCCGACGACTGACGCTGATGTTCACGACGATTTCGGCGATCTTCATCTACACCACCGTCGCGAATATCATCGAACGCCCCGAAGGTGTGCAGGTGGCGGCATTCTTTATCGCGGCGATCCTGATCGTGTCGTTTGCTTCCCGAATCAACCGATCGTTCGAATTGCGAAGTGGCATCATCACTTTCGACGAGACAGCACAACGCATCATCGACGAGGCAGCGGCCTCCGGGGAGATACAGATCGTCACCCACGACCCCGACGAACGGTCGCTGCACGAATACCACGACAAAGAACTGCAGCAACGCGCCGAAAGCCACATTCCCGACGCCGATCAGATCGTGTTCCTCGAAGTGAACGTGACCGACTCGTCGGAATTCGCCACCGACCTCCTGATTCACGGACGCTACCGCGAAGGTGGCTACCGGATCCTCTGGGTTGATTCGGCGGCGGTGCCCAATACGATCGCAGCCACGTTGTTGGCCATCCGCGAACGGACCGGAATCGTTCCCAACGTGTACTTCGAGTGGAGCGAGACCAACCCGCTGCTCAACCTCCTCCGGTTCTTGTTCATCGGCGAAGGCGAGGTGGCGGCTGTCACGCGAGAGGTCGTCCGACGAGCCGAGCCGGAGATCAGCCAACGGCCGGTCGTACACGTCGGCTGACTTCCCGACACCAACATCTCAGTGCCCGGCCCATGACGATTGTCATGGGCGAAACATGACATCTGCTCTGTGTGTGGACGCCCGCGCGGGGCGACTCTTGATGTCATGAACAACACGGACTCCTCCGCGATTCGCACATCGGCGCCGACACACACCGTGCCGGCACTCGTCATCGACGGCGTCACGAAGACCTTCCGCAGCGGCAACAGTTCTCAGGTCACCGCCGTCGACGACCTCAGCCTGACGATCCGCCAGGGCGAGGTCGTGGCCTTCCTCGGGCCGAACGGCGCAGGCAAGACCACGACGCTCGACATGGTTCTCGGCCTGACACAACCGGATTCGGGCACGGTCGAGGTCTATGGGTCGTCGGCCAGGAAGGCCGCGCGGACCGGTAGGGTCGCCGCGGTTCTGCAGAGCGGCGGTCTGCTCCCCGATTTCACGGTCGAAGAGACCATGCGCATCATCGCGGATCTGCACGGGCGCACGCGCGACGTCGAATCAGCAATGGCTCGCGCCGGCATCTCAGACATCGCCGGGCGCAAGGTTTCCCGGTGCTCGGGTGGCGAGCAGCAACGCCTCAAGTTCGCGTTGGCGATGCTGCCCGACCCCGACCTCATCGTGCTCGACGAGCCGACCGCCGGAATGGATGTGGAGTCACGACGCGCCTTCTGGTCGGCGATTCGTGCGGATGCCGGTGCCGGTCGCACCGTCGTCTTCGCCACTCACTACCTCGAAGAGGCCGACGACTTCGCCGACCGCATAGTGATGGTCTCGCACGGACGCGTCGTTGCCGACGGTTCGACCGCCGAGATCCGCAATGTCGCCAGCAGACGGGTGGTGTCGGCAATCGTCGACGACACCGGTATCGCCGCAGTGGGTACGGCCATTCCCGATCTCGAGGTGGTCGAGCGTCGAGGCGGACGAACCTATCTGTCCGCCAACGATTCCGATGCACTTGCGAGGTTTCTACTGACCGCGACCGACGCACGTGAACTCGAGGTCGCAACCCACAACCTCGAAGACGCCTTCATCGCGCTCACCACCGACTGACCACCACGACCCTCACAGCCGCCCAACCCCAGCACATCGAAAGGCTCGACCACCATGAACGTGCATGCTGCCGACGCACCGACGACGACCGGAGCGGACTCCCTTCGCGGGTTCTTCGCCTCACCCACCTATCTCCGTCTCGACATCCGTCGCGTCATGCGCAATCGCCGCGCGATGATCTTCACCGTCGCGATGCCCGCCCTGCTCTACCTGGTCTTCGGTGCAACCCAGAAGACAAGCGATGCAGTGGGATCCGGCAACGTCGCCTTCTACGTCCTCATCGGCATGGCCGTCTACGGGGCGATCCTGGCCGCAGCCACGAACGCCGCATCGGTCGCGATCGAACAGCAAGCCGGTTGGACCAGAACGCTCATGATGACGCCGCTACAACCCGCGGGCTACGTGGCGACGAAAATCGGTGTGGCCCTTGCGATGGGTGCACTGCCCATTGCGGTGCTCTGCATCGCGGGCATCGCCACCGGTGCGCGCGCACCCGCCGGCGCGTGGATCGCATGCCTGCTGCTCGGATGGATCGGCGCGTCGGTGTTCGCAGCGTTCGGCTTGGCGGTAGGCAGCCTGATGCGGTCCGACGGTGCGATGCAGGTGATGGGTGGCGTACTGGCACTCCTCGCCTTCGCAGGCAATGTCTTCGTCCCACTCAAGGGAACCATGCTGACCATCTCCCAGTTCACCCCGATGTTCGGGGTCGTGACTCTGGCCCGCTACCCCCTCGACCACGGGGTGACCGTCTACGGCACGCACATCGGACTCTGGGTCGCCATCGCCAATCTGGGCTTCTGGGCCGCAGTGTTCTCGATCGCCGCCGCGGTCTTCTACAGTCGCAGTACACAGCGCCAGTGAGTCAGCGGGCCAGTGAGTCAGCGGGCCAGTGAGTCAGCGGGCCAGTGAGTCAGCGGGCCAGTGAGCCAGTGAGCGACCGAACCGACGACGGAACAGCAGGAGAACATCGCCCATGACGGTCGAGAGTGCGTGATGGCACAGCGGTTGGGCCTCAAGGCTGGCGCGGTGGCACCCTGGCGCAATCTGCGCTGGGTGTTCACTGCTGTCTGGCTGATCTTTCTCGCCTACCCTATCGGCGCGGTGGCGACCTCCGATCACTCGCCCGCGACAAAGGCGATCGGATTCGCCCTCCTGACGCTGTTCGCACTGTCCTACCTGTGGGCCAGCGTGTACCTGCTCACCGGCCGGTCAGCGACCGATCTGCGCGGCGTGCCCTTGTTCGCGCTGCTCGCGCTCCTGATGGTGGGGTTACTGCCGATCATCGGCGAGAACGCCTTCGGTGCAGCGCCATTCCTGATGGTCGTCGCCGCCTTCTGCTTTCCGACACGGTGGGCGCTGATCTGCGTCGGCGCCGTCGTCGTTGCCTCGGTTGCCGTCCCCCGTCTCTTCGGGTGGCACACCGATGCCAGCATCGTGCTCGTCCTGCTGGCCGTGGGACTGACCATGCTCGGATTTCGAGCCGTCGCGGTGCGAGAGGGAGAGCGCGAACGCGAAGAGGAGCGTCGAAGAGAACTCGACGCACGGCTGGCCGTCGTCGCAGAACGCGAGCGTGTGGCGCGCGACGTCCATGACATCCTCGGCCACTCGCTCACGGTCATCAGTGTGAAAACCGAACTCGCACAGCGGCTCGTCGAACTCGATCCGGAACGCGCGCAACGAGAACTGGGCGAGATCAATCAGTTGACCCGCGATGCGCTCGCACAGGTGCGCACGACCGTCGGCCGCATGCGCACACCCGATCTGCCCGACACCATCGCGGGGGTCGACAGCGCGTTGCACGCGGCGGGCATCGCGGCCACGTTGCCCGAGCCGACCGTCGACACCGAACACGCCGAACTCTTCGCCTGGGTCCTGCGGGAAGCCGTCACCAATGTCGTCAGACACAGCGGCGCACAGCACTGCGAGGTGCTGATCGACGAATCGTCGATGTCTGTTCACGACGACGGTGCCGGCCTGGGCGACGCCGAGCACGGCAACGGGCTGCGTGGACTGCGCGAGCGCGTCGAATCTGCCGGCGGCACAGTACACTTCGACTCCGATCCGACGGGAACGACAGTGCGGGTACATATCTCATGACCGACTCGATCCGACTACTCCTCGCCGACGACCAGGCGCTCGTTCGGGGCGCGCTCGCCGCACTGCTCGACCTCGAACCCGATCTGGAGGTCGTCGCCCAGGTCGGACGGGGCGACGAGGTGGTCGACGCCGCCCGCGAATCCGGCGCGCAGGTCTGCCTCCTCGACATCGAAATGCCCGGAGCCGACGGCATCGAGGCCGCTGCCGCGATTCGGATACACCTCCCGGACGTGCGCTCGTTGATCGTCACGACGTTCGGCCGTCCGGGCTACCTCCGTCGCGCGATCGACGCGGGAGCGTCGGGATTCGTGGTGAAGGACACTCCCGCGGCCCAACTCGCCGATGCCGTCCGACGCGTACACGCGGGACTGCGCGTCGTCGATCCGACGCTCGCGACGGAAAGCCTTGCCAGTGGCGACAATCCGTTGACCTCGCGAGAAACAGACGTGCTGCGTGCCGCGCTGTCGGGCGCGACGGTGGCGACGATCGCAGCGCAGGTCCACCTGTCCGCGGGCACCGTGCGCAACCATCTGTCGTCGGCCATCGGAAAAACCGGTGCGAGCACACGCGGCGAGGCCGCGCATATCGCGCGCGATCGCGGCTGGATCTGACGTCTTCTGCGCGCAGAAACCTGCACCCCACGGGCCCCTCGCATGTACCGGTACGTACGGCGGCACCGAGAGGCGTCACTTTCTGCACGGCTGTTCCCATCCGCGGTCCACACCTGCTCCGAATCGCTGGTGCTCATCCACCGACACACTGACAAGCAAGGAGCTTCACATGCGGAATACAGCCCGAATCGCATTGGGTGCACTGGTCGCAACGGCAGGCGCGGGAGCGATCGCGTTCGCCGCAGCACCCGACGCCGCTGCCGCACCCACGATCTGTCCGGCTCTCCCAGGACAGAGCTCGACAATGCCTGGCTGCACAGCAGATTCCGGCCCCACAGGACTGAGCCTGGCGGTCGTCGACAGCGGCGGCACCGCGTCGTCCAAGGCAGACAACTACGCCGGTCCCGCAGCAATTGCGGTGGGGCCCAAGGCATCAGTGACGATGACGGGTATCAAACCGGGACTCGCGATCGGCATCGCCGGACCGGGTGCCACCGTCGTCGTCGACGGCAAGAACGGACCCACCTGCACCGGCGGCACCTCGTTCGCAGGTGACTTCCAAACCCTCAAAGGCTGCTGGAAGCCCTGAGACAGAACGCTTTTGACTCACCTATGACCGCCAACGCCCGGCGATGTTACAGGTGTAGCCCACGGAGATAGGAAGCCTGCCCGAGGTGCTTCGCGTCGTCGTCGACGATGCTGACCAATCGGACGCCGAGCGTCACGGGAGGATCCCATCGCGCGTCCACGATCCGGTCGAGGTCGGCGTCGTCGAGCGTCGTGAGGTAGGCGACCGATGCGTCGTGTGTGGCGTCGTAGTAGCCGAGCAACTGGTCGGGTTCGGCTACTACGCGTCGCGCATCCTCGGGCGACTGCCCGTAGCCGGTGGCCTCCTTGTCGAATGGCAGGGCGAAACTCTCGTACCAGCCATCTCTGATCCAGACCTGGTCGAAGTCGGCGACATCGGCGATCTGCGCGTCCTGGACTCGGGTGAGGTGCCAGATCAGCCAGGCAATGGTGTTGGCTCCCGGTGCCACCGTGAGACCCAGTCGCTCTTCGTCGATCCCGTCGAGGACACCGTGTACCCCGTCCTTGATGCGACCCAATCCGTCGAGGAGAACTTCCGAGGCGTTCATGCCAACCATTCGTACCCCTTTGGCCCGCGGTGCGCACAAACCTGGCGTGACCCGACGTGAGGCCGGACGATCAGCCGAGTGTCTGACAGCCATCACGTTTCCGCCCCCACCTCGCGGGCAAGCACGCCGCGACCCATCCGCTTCAACGCATTCGACATGAATTGCGTCGCCCACCAATCGCCGGGTCTGTGGCGTCACCCCGCGGATCGATCGTGGGACTACAACGCGCTCGACTACTGGGTCGAGTTGGCCCGCCTCCTGGAAACGGGCGGATTCGACGGCCTGTTCATCGCCGACGTACTCGGCACCTACGACGTCTACGCGGGCACGGACGAAGCCGCGATCAGGCAGGGCGCGCAGATTCCCGTCAACGACCCGCTGCTGCTGGTGTCGGCAATGGCTCACGCGACGGAGCACCTCGGCTTCGGGATCACCACGGGCACCGGATTCGAGCATCCGTATCCGTTCGCGCGCCGATTGTCGACGCTGGACCATCTGACCAAGGGCCGGATCGGCTGGAACGTGGTGACCGGCTACCTGCCGTCGGCCGCGCGCAACATGGGCGACGACGATCAGCTCGCGCACGACGACCGCTACGACCACGCCGACGAATACCTGACGGTGCTCTACAAGCTCTGGGAAGGCTCGTGGGAGCGCGACGCGGTACTCCGCGACCGCACCTCCGGCGTGTTCGCCGACCCGTCGAAAGTGCACCACGTCGGACACCGCGGTAAGCATTTCACCGTGCCGGGCATTCACCTGTCCGAGCCGTCGCCGCAGGGCTCGCCGGTCATCTACCAGGCGGGGGCCTCACCTCGCGGCCGACGCTTCGCCGCCCAGAACGCCGAAGCCATCTTCGTCGCGGCTCCCACCAAGCAGATCCTCCGCGACACCGTCGCCAAGATCCGCGACGAACTCGTCCTCGCAGGTCGTGATCCCTACGACGCACGGATCTACACGCTCCTGACGATCATCACCGACGCCACGCCGGAAGCCGCACGCGCGAAGGCGGCCGAGTATCAGCGACTGGCCAGTGACGAGGGCTCACTGGTGTTCATGTCGGGCTGGATGGGCATCGACCTCGCGTCGTATGACCTCGACGAACCGATCGGCAACGTGGCGAGCAACGCGATCCAGTCCGCGGTGGCCGCCTTCCAGCAGGCATCCGATACCGGCGAGCAGTGGCGGGTGCGCGACATCGCGGCGTGGGGCGGCATCGGCGGAATGGGTCCGGTGCTGATCGGGTCGGGCGACGAGGTTGCATCGGCCCTCTTGGACTGGGCCGCCGAGACCGACGTCGACGGCTTCAACCTCGCGTATGCGGTGACGCCCGGCACCTTCTCCGACGTCATCACCCACGTGGTGCCCGCTCTGGAGCGGCGAGGCGCCTACGAGCGGGAGTACGTGCCGGGTACGTTGCGCAACAAGCTGTTCGGACGCGGTGACCTGCTTCCGGAGAACCACCGCGGAGCGTCGTACCGCGTCGGGGGCACGGGATCGACCATCGACGACTCCGTCCGTGACGTGGCGGCACGAGTCGACGCCGTCGGCGCCACACCGAGCTGACTCGCCGCCTATTGTGGCGGGGTGAGTCGCGATCCCGGACCCCACCGCACACACGTCGGACACTCGCACAGCCATTCGCTGTCGGAGATCCCGGCGGCCTTGTCTCCGTTCGCGAAACGATTCGTCGTCGTCACGCTGACGATCGCCGGAATCGCCGTCATCGTCGGCATGGTGCTGCTGTGGCCGTCGGGCGGGAGCCATCCGATTCCGCCGCAGTTCCGAGGCGCAGACGGCGGAGCGATCACGACGGTGTCGGGCAAAGTGGTCGGGCAATCGCGTGGCCCCTGCCTCAACCAACTCGTCGGAACGGCGCAGGATTCGCCCGATTTCGGCACAACGCCGACACCGAACGGCCCGTGCATCGAGAACACCGTCAAGCTCGAATCGGGAAGCGACTCAGGCAAATACACATTGCTCGAGATCCCGACGAATCGGGCGCAGGCCGGCAGCGGCCCGGACAGCGTCGCACCCGACCCCTCAACCCTCGACGAACCGCAGGCGGGCCAACCGTCGCTCTCGCCCGGCGACGCCATCCGGCTGAGCACGGTACCGGGCCCCGACGGCGCTCCGCGCTACACGTTCTTCGATTTCTCACGCGGGATACCGACACTGATCTGGGCGGTGCTCTTCGTCGGCGCGGTGGTCCTGGTTGCGGCCTGGCGTGGCTTGCGGTCGATCATCGGTCTCGTCTTCGCCTTCGCTGTCCTCGGCATCTTCACCCTGCCCGCGATTCTCGACGGTGAGTCGCCCGTCGCGGTGGCTGTGGTGTCCTCGGCCGCGATCCTGTTCGTCGTCTTGTATCTGGCGCACGGCATCAGCCTTCGGACGAGCTCGGCGCTCCTGGGCACGTTGAGCTCACTCGTGCTCGCAGGCGTGCTGAGCTGGCTGGCGATCAGGACCATGCACCTCACCGGATTGTCGGGCGACCAGACCACCAACCTGCAGGTCTACCAGGGCAGCATCTCGATCAGCGGCCTGCTGCTCGCCGGATTCATCATCGGCACCCTCGGCGTTCTCAACGACGTCACGATCACCCAGGCATCAGCGGCATTCGAACTCGCGGGCGCGGGAGAGCCGACGAGGCTCGCGACCTTCCGGGCCGCGATGCGCGTCGGCCGAGACCACATCGCGAGCACCGTCTACACCCTCGTCTTCGCGTACGCGGGCAGCGCGCTACCGCTGCTCCTACTGTTCTCGGTTGCGCGACAACCTTTCTCGTCGCTGCTGACCACCGACGCGGTCGCCGTCGAACTCGCCCGATCGTTCGTCGGCGGCATCGCCATCGCGCTGTCGGTGCCACTGACCACAGCGATCGCCGCCGCCCTCACCCATCCGACGCCGCGCGCGGTGGAGCCGGAGGTACACACGAAATCCCGCGCGGTGGAGCCGGAAGTAATCCCGACGCGCCGCGCTGCAGAACCCGAGACGCGCATTGCGCGTCGGGCTGCAGAACCCGAGCCGCGCTCGACGCCACGTTCGGCGGAGCCGGCTCGCACGACGTCCGGCGCGCCAGACGCCTCGGTGCGCGCAACCCGTCGTATCGAGAACGGGCGGCCCGTCAACGAGCGTCCCCCAACCGAGTCGGCACCCCGTGCCGCACCCCGCGAGGCACAGGAGCAACCGAGCCGCCACGACCGCGGCGTCGACCCTTCACCTCCGCGCACGGGTCGCCACTCCATGCCCGACTGACCCCTGCCGACCGGGCGCCTCAGACTGCCGACCGGGCGCCTCAGACCGCCGACTGTGCGCTCGAGACCGCCGACTGTGCGCCGTTCAGAGGGCGGGACACTTCCCCGCCGGAATCAACGTGAAGTTCCGGCCGAGCCAGTCGCCGACCTTGGTCAGCATCTTTGTGCCGTCCTCGAATGTTCCGCTGGTCGGACGAGCAGCCATCGAGACCGCGACCTCCCCCTGATCGGTCGCGATGAGGCCGAGCTGGCGCACCAGGTAACCGGGTGCCGCATCGGTGGCAGGCCCCCAGCCACCCTTCACCGCGGTGACCGCGTGCTGCTTGGGACCGAGATCAGCGATGCCCCACCGTTGATTCGGCGCCACCGAACCCATGTGGTCGAGGATGTTCTTGGTGTTCGGCATGCACGGCAGGTGCGCCCCAAAACGCGCCTGATCAGCCAGCGCCCACTGCGTATAGCCCGGATACGAACGTGGAGTGTCGATCTCCGAACTCACCCGAGTCGTCACATCATGGCCTTCGCGCAGCACCGCGGTCACCGCGTCGACCGACGCCCTGCCACCTCCGAGCGATCCCCAGAGGTCGCCAGCGGCGTCGTTGTCGGAGAAGGTGATCGCCTTGTCCTCCTTGGCGAGGATCGATGCACCGTTCTTGCGCTCGGCCGCCAGTGCGACGGGGACCTTGAAGGTCGACCACGCCCGCCCCGTCTTGAGCGACCCGAATGACTGTGCGGCGTCGGACCCGACGGGCACCAACGACACACCGATTTGGCCGGGAATCGACTTACGAATCGACTTCTGCGCAACCGCCCAGCTATCCGCGAGCCTCTTCGCCGGAGGCACCGGCGGACGCAACCACGTCGCAATCGGCTCGGGTAGTGGCGGCGGCCGGAACTGGGCAGGAGCCGCATGCGCGCTTCCTGCGCCGAGGACGATCGCCGTCACCGCGACGGCGATCAGCACGCAGAGTCGTTTGGAAATAGTCACATCTGTCCCTCTAGTCACTTGAGTAACAGACGTTACGGCTCGGCCGCGGCCGAAGCGACCCCGAGGGCGTCACAACTCGGTCACGCCCGGCCCGCGCTGAGGAACACCACCGTGCACGGGGCGTGGCGTGGCTGTCAGGAGGGCTGCCCGGCGCCCCTGCCCGACGCGACCGCGAGCCGCACCAGTTCGGCACCGGCAACAGCCCGCTCGAGTTCTTTCGCTCGCGCCACGTCGTCGGCGGCCGAGGGTGTCTGCCACACAGCGACCGGAGACAGAGCATCGTCGAGGAACAACTCGCGACACCGCCCACGTTGAATCTTGCCGCTCGACGTCGTCGGAATCGACTGCGGCTCGACGAGAAACACCGAATGAGGATCGACGCCGTATCGATCGGCAACCACAACACGCACGCTCTCGATGATCTCGGCGAGGGCGTCCGCATCGAGTGCGCCCACACCACCGTGGTCGATGTCCACCTCCTGGAGGATGACCAGTCGTTCGACCGCGCGCAATCCCGGCGTGAACGCGAACGCCGCGCCACGACCGGATATCAGGGATGCGTGGCAACCCTGCACGGTGAGTTCGATGTCGTTGGGATAGTGATTGCCACCGCGGATGACGACGAGGTCTTTGCACCGACCGGTGACGAACAACTCGCCGTCACGCAGAAACCCGAGGTCGCCGGTGCGCAGGAACGGCCCTGCCCCGGTGTCGGTGGTCGACGCGCCGAAAGTGTGCTCCGTCTCCTCGGGTCGGCGCCAATATCCCGCCCCGACACTCGTTCCCGCACACCAGATCTCGCCGACGTTTCCCTCTCCGCACTGCACGCGCGTCACCGGGTCGACGATCACCACCTCGCCGGCGCGTGGCTCGCCACACCCGACAACCGTCATCGCACCCGCCGGGTCGTCGCGCTCGACGACTCTGTCTTCGGCGAGCACCTCACGATCGAGATGCATCGCGCGAGGCTGCGCCGAACCGGGCCGACCGGAAACGAGAAGCGTCGCTTCAGCCAAACCGTAGACCGCAGAAAATGCCTCGCGCGCGAATCCCGCGGGCGCGAAGGCTTCGGCGAACCGCCGCAGGGTTGCCTCCTGCACGGGTTCAGCGCCATTCATCGCGGTGTGCAGCCTCGAAAGGTCAAGTGCTGCACGTTCTTCGGAGGTGCTGTGTTCGACGCACAACTCGTAGGCGAAATTGGGCGCAACGGTGTAGGTCGCGGCACACGAGGAGAGTAGTTCCATCCATGCCATCGGCCGTTTGATGAACGCCGTCGGCGACATGAAATGTGCTGTGCAACCGAGATAGATCATCGACAGCACCCCGCCGATCAACCCCATGTCGTGATGAGACGGAAGCCAAAAGGCGCCGACGTCGGAGTCTGTGCCCTCCCACGACGATCGGATCGCCTCCATGTTCCGCATCAGGTTGTCATGTTTGAGGACAACGCCTTTCGGCGTCGTGGTCGATCCGGACGTGTACTGAATCATCGCGACCGTAGTCGCGTCGATGTTCGGCGCGACCCAGTCGTCGGCATCCGCCGAGACCACGTCCATCAGACCCCAGGTCAGGTCGCCGCCCTCGCCGAGCGTGTCGAGCATCGTCTTGATGGCCGGCTGCGTCTCCGACACTCCCAGCGCGAAACGTGCGCGCGCATCCGGCACGACCGAAGACAGTCGCGGAGCCAATCGCTCGTGCACCGGAACCGCGACCGCGCCGGCATAGACACATCCGAAAAAGCCTGCGATATGGTCTAATCCGGGTCGACAGAGCACCAGTACGCGCTCGCCTGCCGCACCCTTACTCTGCAACTCGGCAGCGATCGCGCGCGCCCTGTAATCCAGATCACGGTAGGTCAGCACACTCGCTTTCTCGCCGTCGCCGTTGTACGAGAAGTCGAATGCCACCTTGTCGGCGTACCGATCCGCCCGCTGCCGAAGCAGTTCGAGCAGAGTGTCTTCGGTGAGTTTTGCGTGCTTGGACATCGGCCACCTTCGTCGATCGTGATCTCGGCGCCGCGTCGAGTCCGCGGCCCCGTAAGACGACGACCCATCGTTCGCATTCCGTCCGGGCCGCCGGGCGCGAGGGACATTACCCGAGCATCGGTTGCAGGATGCCGTTTTTCTCAGGTTCTACGCCCACTACGACACCGAAACCTACTCTTCAGTACCACGCTATCGCGAATCTTTGACTAACTATCGCAAGCGATTACAGCGCGCTGAGCTGGTTCTTTAATGATCTAACGACACCAGACGAGTCCAGTTAATGGTTCGTGTACAAAAGCAAATTTACCGAAACGGCCCTCTCTCAGCTTGCTCTGGCTCTACGTTCAGACTGCACTCAAGTTCTTGCACACGTCCCCGAGGAGAGTCCGTGCAGCGTTCCGCTCCCATCGCCCTGCAAGGCGATATCGAAGTTCCGAAGAAAGCCCCCCGTGCGTGGGTTGCCGCTGGTGTCGCCATCGCAGGCGCGAGCGTCATGGCCGTCGCGCCCGGCGTTCATTCCGAGGTACCGACCGCGTACAAGGCCACCGAGGCCACCGTCCGTCTCGCAGCAGACTGGAAGCCACTCGAGCCGTACATCGACGCCTTCAACGAGGCATCGAAAAATGCTGCGACTCTTGCCCATAACTACTTCCTGGCTCCCGGGCTGCCCCTTCAGCAGATCATTTCCAATCAGTCGAAGTATCTCAACGAAGTTCTGAACGATCCGTCCAAAGCCGACGACGCCCTGAAGAAGATGCGGGCCAACCTCGAAGCCGTCATCACCGGTGTCACCGGTATCGGCGCGAGCGACGACACGCTCGCGCAGACGAAGGATCACACGGTCGACGGCCTGCACGGGCTGGTGCTGCAGTTGCTACCGCAGTTTCTTCCCGAGGGCGGACCGATCGATCCGGCGACGATCACCGCGATCATGAACGTGTTGGCGTCGCCGATGAGTGGCGTGCTCATCGGTCTGGTCGGCCCCGTGATCAGCCCGGCCGTCGCCGTACTCAACAGCGGAATCGCCATCGCGGCCGCGATCCAAGCGGGCAATCCCGATGCGGTCTTTTCCGATGTGTTCTCCGCTCCGGCCAACGTCGTTGGAGCGGTTTTCAACGGTGCCACACTCGATCTCACCGCTCTGACTCCGATCATCAACGAGACCGGCCTACTCGGTAGCACGACACTGAACTCACTCGACATCGCCTTCGGCGGCCTGTTCACCCCTGGTTCGGTCGGACGCGGGTCCTATGACGGCCCCAATGGCACGTCGATCACCGCCCCAGGCGGGTCGATCCTGAACAGCGTCGGCATGAACGTCACTACAGATGCGTTGGGTTTCCCCCTCACCCTCGGCATTCCTGGCCAAGCTGTCGGCCCCATCGGCGCAATGGAGGGACTGTCACAGACCGTGGGAGTGCTCCTCGGCGACGGCTGGGATGGCAAGAGCGGCAAGCCGGTTCCGCCGCTTGCCGGTGTGGAGTTCCCGACGATCAGCGACAAAGCCTCAGACAATTGGGCCGCGGCCATCCAGAAGCTGGCCGACACATTGCTGGGTAAGAAGGACTCGGAGACAACCCCTTCGCCCGACACCGCCAAGACCGCAGCCGCCGTCGCCACAGCCGGCGTCGCGGTGGAGTCGGCAAAGGCGGAATCGGCGAAGGTCGACGTCGCGGAGACAGAGTCGAGCTCAACACAGGCCAGTCCGTCCGCGGAGGCCCAGAGTCGCTCCACGGCACAGGAATCCACCGCAGCGAGCCCAACCGTCCAGCCGTCCGTCAGCCAACCGTCGAGCCCGGCGACACCCACGACCTCGGCCACCGAGTCGTCGACCGCACCGGCTGCGTCTGCCGACAGTTCCTCGACGGCTACGGATTCGACGCAGGGTTCGGCGTCGACCGGATCGTCGACGCCGAAGACCGACGCCGACACCCAGAGCGCTGCGGACTCCAAGTCGGGTGCATCGTCGTCTGCCAACTCGGGCGAATCGACTGGCGCGTCAAAGACGTCGAGCGGTTCGACATCTTCTGCTGGTACCGGGTCTTCCGGTACCGACTGACACCCGTCACCGCACCGACATCGTCACGGCAGAGCGCCGGATCCGTCACCGGGTCCGGCGCTCTGCTCGTTGTCGTACCGCCGAAGAATGGATGCGAACGGCCTGCACCAGGGCAATCAGCAGGTACCGCGGGGAAGCCGAGCGGCGTTTCGGTTGAGCCAATTACCGATTGTGTTGAGCGCGGCGATGCCTCCCGACATCGAGCCACCCGCGGCGCTCATGGCGACGGCGGTCTGACGTCCGTCGGAGTACGTGATGAGTCCGATCTGCCTGACCAGGTACGAGCCATCGACACCCGGACCCCAACCGCCCTTCACGGCAGTCGATTTCGGCGTCGACATCACCTCGATGCCCCACTGCTGGTTGCCTGCGACCTGCCCCATCAGCGACACGACATGCGCTGTTCCCGGCATGCATGGCAGATGGGCGGTGAACGTGGCAGCGGCAGGCAACGTCCACACGGTCTGCCCGAAGACCGTGAAGCCGGCGCGCAATCTCTGTGCGGGCACGGTCGACTGAGTGTCGCCGCCCTCACGCAGGACCGCGGTGACCTTACGAGCGGCGACAGCATCGCTCCCCAGCGACGACCACAGCGACTCGGCAGAAGCGTTGTCGGAGTTGATGATCGCGTTCGATTCAGCGGCCGACGGACCGTTCTCGCGCTCGGCCGCGACAGCAAGCGGAACCTTGATCGTCGACCATGCCACCTGGGGTGTGTTGTCGCCCAACACAATCGGATCACTGCCGCCTCGGCCAACGGGGGCCAATGCAACTCCGACGGGTACTCCGACCTGCGCGGCGAGCGCTGCGAGCCCGCGTGCCCGCGGGTTCGCGACAGGAGCACTCGACGGCACCGACGCAGACGTCTGCGACGTCGTCGAACCGGTCACCGTCACCGTGACCGGAGTGATCTGGTTGTCACCGCGACCCGTCGTCGAACAGCTCGAAACGCCAAGAGCGCACACGGTGACCAGTCCGACGACACCGACCAGACCGCGCAGGTCAGTAGACATAGACCACCGCGTCGTTGCCGCCGCGACAGGCGACGACACCACCTTCCGGACCGCAGGACATGACGTAGCTCATTCCCGTGACCGGGCTGTAGGCGCTGATCACCCGCGACTGTCCCTTAACCCCGGTGCGCAGATACTCGTCCCGGACTGCCTGCGCGAACGAGCAACTCGTCACCGACGTACCCGCCGACACTCCGGCGCCGCAACTGACCGCTCCCGGCGGCGGGGTCGCAGGCGGCGCGACCGTCACGGTGGAGGTCGGCGCCGGATTAACCGTCTGCGTGACTGTGGGCGTCGACTGCGTGTCGGTCGACGAATCCGAGCTCCGATTGAGCAGGAAGTACGCGCCGACGATGAGCAGGCCGATGATCACCAGAGCGGCAACGCAGATCAGCACGATCATCAACGACTTGTCCCGACCCTGCGAACGTCCAGGCGGCGGATACTGCTGCGGGTAGGCCGACTGGGGGTAAGCGGGCGGGGGGTACGACATCGGTGCGGGGGCCGATGGATACGCGGGACCAGGCTGGGTCGGTTCGGAACGGGGCGGCTCCGGATAGGAGTAGTCGGCGTACATCGGCGGCTGATAGGCGCTCGGGTCGGCATCCTGTGACGTCCCCGGGTAGCCCGACGGATCCGTATACGCATTCGTGGACTTCCGGTAGTCGCCGGAGTCGTAGCCGCCGGTGGGGTCGTGGCCGGTGGGGTCGTAGCGTGAATCACCGCCCCCGGGATACTCACCCCCGGGACCTGACTGATCGTGCGGTGTCGGAGTCACACTGGCCACGTCCGATTCGTGAACATAGAGAAGAGAATATCCGGGATGGCAGATGATGCACGCCGGATCAGCGTAGCTACACCCCTCATTCAGATGACGTGGCCCCAGATGTCCACACTCAGATCACACCGTGAATCGGAGGGCTCTCCCCACGCAACACCCAGCGACCGATGTGCTGGTACTTCCAGCGCACCGGATCGTGCAGCGTGTGTGTCCTGGCGTTTCGCCAGAACCGATCGAGCGAGAGCTCGGCGGAGGCGCTGCGCGTGCCCGCAACCTCGAACAACGCAGAACTCACCGAATTCGACGCACGGTCGGCGACGGCCTTGGCGACAGCGACGGCAATCGACGCCTGAGCGGTGAGCGCTGGATCGTCGACGTCCTCGGCCGTCGCCGCGTCGACAGCTCTACTCGCCGCATCGAGCGTCGCTTCTGCCGCCGCGACCTCGACGCCGAGCTCACCGAAGCGTTGCACCGTCAACGGGTCGGCGTCTGCGCGTTCGACTCCTGCCTCGAACCACGGCCGCGACTTCGTGCGCACGAAGTCGGCGGCCGCGTCGAGTGCGCCGCGCGCGATACCGACGTCGATCGCGACGTGCAGTAGCTGGGCGAATGCGCCGTAGCCGGTCGGTTGAGCGACCGCCGGTGCGCGAGCCACGAGGTCGCCCGGGTCGACGTTGACCCCGGCGAACCTGACGGTCCCCGAGCCGGTCGTGCGCTGACCGAGGCCATTCCAGTCGTCGACGATCTCGACCCCAGGAGCGTCGGCCGCCACGAATGCGACGTACTCCCCCGGCTCGAACCCGCCTGCGGCTTCTTCGGTTTCGGACTCCGCGGTTTCGGCCCCTTCGGGCAAGCGCGTCAGTACGGCCAGGGTGTGCGCGAACAACGACCCTGTCGCATAGAACTTTTCGCCGTCGAGCACGAAGCGGTCGCCTTGCCGACGCAGCGTGGTGTTGATGTCCGCGACGGTCTTGCCACCCCGCTCCGACTGTGCGTTCGCGACACGGCCACCCTGCAGAACGTGACCGAAGATGCGCTGCGCCAACGCATCCGGCGCGGCCAGGCGGAGCAGGTTCAGATAGACGAAGTGGCTGTGCGGAATCTGCGCGATGTTGGGGTCTGCGGCCGCGAGTAGTCGGGCGACATCCGCGACGACGCTCGGCGCCAAGTCGGGACCGCCGAACCGCTGTGGGACGGTGATCGCGAGAAGCCCCGACGCGGACAGCTCGTCGATCTCCGCGTACGGGAGTCGGCGATCGCGGTCGCGCACCGCGGCGTCGACCTCGATCCGCGCCGCGACCTCACGTGCCCTCGCCAACGCCTCCGCAGCACTGGTCGGTACGACCACTGGATTCGCAGTCGGTACGGCGACTGGATCCGCAGTCGGTACGGTCTCTGCCGGCCGAGCAGTCAAACCTTCTGTCGCCGTTGATGTGTGGGGGTCTGTCGACACCGTCAGACCGTCGCGCTGCTTTCGGCGAGCTCGAGTTCGCGCACCAGCGGCAGCACACGCTCGCCGAAGTACTCGATCTCCTCCTGGAAGTGCAGGAATCCACCGAGAACGAGGTCGACGCCGAGCTTCTTGTACGCGACGATCCGCTCGGCGACCTGCTCCGGTGTACCGATCAGTTGCGTGCGGAAGCCGTCGTTGTACTGCACGAGATCCTCGAACGACGAGTCGGCCCACATGCCCTTCTTGTCGCCGGTCGAGCTGCCCGCCTGCTGTACCGCACTCCGAAAGCCTTCCACCGCAGGCTTGTTCGCCTTCTCGACGATCTCGCGCAGGGTGTCACGCGCCTCCGCTTCGGTGTCTCGCGCGATGATGAATCCGTTGAGTCCGAAGCGCACTTCGCGGTTGTGCGCGCGGGCCACGGCACGCAGATCGTCGAGCTGCTCGGTGACACCGTCGAAATCTTTGCCGTTGGAGAAGTACCAGTCGGAGTAGCGGCCACCATTATTGCGTGCCGCCGTGGAGTTACCGCCTTGGAACAGTTCGGGATTGGGCCGCTCCGGAGTGTTGAGCGGCTTGGGCTTGAGGGTGAAGTCGTGGATGCGGTAGAAGTCTCCGCGGTAGTCGACGTTGTCCTCGGTCCAGATCTTGCGGATCACCTCGAGGAATTCGCCGCTGCGTCGGTAGCGCTCGTCGTGCTCGAGCCACGGCTCACCGAGGTGGGTGAACTCGTCCTTGAACCAACCACTCACCACGTTGATCGCAAAACGCCCGCCCGACAAGATGTCTGCGGTCGCACCGAACTTGGCGAGCACTGCGGGATGCCACAGTCCGGGGTGAATGGCCGCGATCAGCTTCAGGCGTTCGGTCGCGCCGAGGAGCGCGAGGCTGAACGACGTCGACTCGTGCTGGAACTCGGCCCCGTAGCTCGCCTCGTACCGCACCTGGCTGAGCGCATACTCGAATCCGTTGTTCTCGGCGGTCTGTGCGAGGCGCTTGTTGTACTCGAAGTCCCACCCGGTCCGCTGCTCGATGTCGCTCGTCACGAGCCCACCGGACACGTTCGGGACCCAATACGCGAACTTGATCTCGTCGGCGATCTTCTCGGTGGACATGACACTCCTGTTGCTCGGCGGACGTCCGCTCTCGGACACAATCGACAGTCAGTGTCCTCGACGACGCCGCACCCGCCCACAGTTGTAATCGGCATGGATTCAAGTCGACGAAATGCGCCGACCTGTTCCCTGTCCGACGATCAGCGGTCGTCGGACGGCTCCCACTGCGCCATACCGAGGAACACGATGACCAACTGGCGCTGAGTGCGTTCGATGATCGCCGACTCCGCGCCTCGGCCGCGGTGCTCGCCGTCGAGGATGTCGGCGACGGCGGTCAGCATGATGCTCACGATGAGTTCCGCGGCGAGCTCGAGGTCGTCGGCGGTCCAGTCGGCGAGGTCGGGTATCCGCGACAGGTCGATGGCCAATTCTTTCGAGAACAACCGCAACTCGGTGTCGATGGCCCGCCTGATCTCCGCCAAACCGCCGTGCTGTTCGCGGATCAGGAAACGAAACGCCGGCTCGTTGTCGTGCACGTGCTGCAGCAGGATGTCGAGTGCGTTCTTCGCGGTCGGCAGTGCCTGCCTGGCGGCGAGGTCGCGACGCCCTTCGCGCAACGTGCGGCGCAGCACTCGCATCGAGTCCTCGACAAGCGTGACGCCAAGGTCTTCCATCGAGGCGAAGTGCCGGTAGAACGCGGTCGGGACGATGCCTGCACCCCGCGCGACCTCTCGCAGGCTGATACTTCCGAAGCTGCGTTCGGCGACGAGATCGAGGGTTGTACTGATCAACGCCTGCCGGGTGCGGTTCTTGCGGTCGGCGCGAGT
This sequence comes from Gordonia sp. 852002-51296_SCH5728562-b, assembly GCF_001665475.1. Lineage (NCBI taxonomy): Bacteria > Bacillati > Actinomycetota > Actinomycetes > Mycobacteriales > Gordoniaceae > Gordonia > Gordonia sp. 852002-51296_SCH5728562-b. The sequence continues at coordinate 43,133 of NZ_LZMI01000076.1, forward strand.
CTCGGCGTCAGCCTCCCGACCGCCATGGGCGGAGCCGGAGCGTCGAGTCCTGGTCACCTGCCCGAGCTTATCTTGCCGCAGGTCAGGCCGACCCACCGCCGTCGCTCACGCCGACGCACCGCCACCCGGTCGGCGACCACTCAGCCGGCGACCTCGAAGAGCCCGGCGGCGCCCATACCTCCGCCGATACACATCGTCACCACGCAATAGCGGACGCCGCGTCGTCGACCCTCGATCAACGCATGCCCGACGCAGCGCGCACCCGTCATGCCGTACGGGTGACCGACCGAGATACCGCCGCCGTCGACGTTGAACCTCTCCGGATCGATACCGAGTTCGTCCCGGCAGTAGACGGCCTGGGACGCAAAAGCCTCGTTGAGCTCCCACAGACCGATGTCGTCGACGGTCAGCCCATGCTGCTTGAGCAGTTTCGGCACCGCGAGCACCGGCCCGATTCCCATCTCGTCGGGTGCGCATCCCGCAACGGCCATGCCCCGGTAGACACCGAGCGGTTCCAGTCCACGTCGTGACGCTTCGCGGGCTTCCATCAACACCGACGCCGACGCGCCGTCGGACAACTGCGACGCATTTCCCGCCGTGACGGTCGACGTCGCGGTGACCGCTCCGTCGGGAAGCACCGCGCGCAAACCGGCGAGCGACTCGCTCGTCGTCGACGGACGGTTGCCCTCGTCGCGATCGAGCATGACCTCCTGCTCCGACGTTTCACCCGTTTCCTTGTCGACGACCAGCTTGGTGGTCCGCAGCGGCACGATCTCGTCGTCGAACCGGCCGGCCTCCTGCGCTGCCGCTGTTCGCTGCTGGGAGATCAGTGCCAGCTCGTCCTGGCGCTCCCGGCTGACGCCGTACCGTTCCGCGACGATCTCCGCGGTCTGCAGCATCGGCATGTAGATGTCGCCGACATTGGCAACGAGCCACGGGTCCTGAGCCCGGTAGTTGTTCGCATGGTCGTTCTGTACCAACGAGATCGACTCGACGCCGCCACCGATGGCGATCTCCATGCCGTCGTCGACGATCTGCTTGGCGGCCGTCGCAATGGCCATCAGGCCGGACGCGCACTGCCGGTCGACGCTCATGCCCGACACCGAGTTGGGCAGTCCCGCACGCAGCAGCGCCTGGCGGGCGATGTTGAACCCGGTCGAGCCCTGCTGCATGGCGGCACCGAGCACGACGTCCTCGACCTCGCCGCCCTCAATACCTGCCCGCGACACCGCATGTGCGATGGAGTGCCCGGCGAGCTCTTGTGCCTGGGTGTTGTTGAACGCTCCTCGGTACGCCCTGCCGATCGGGGTGCGTGCGGTGGAGACGATGACTGCTTCGCGCATGAGTGTCCGTTCTTTCTGGTGCTGGTGCTTCTCGCGTGCTGGTGTTTTGCTTTGAGGTGTATGGCGGGCTCAGGGAATGAACACGAGGCGACCGACGGTCGTGCCCTCGCCAAGACGACCAACACCGTCGGCAACGTCGGACAGCGCAAGTCGTTCGCCCACAAGAGGTTTGACAAGACCCTTGTCGGCCAACCTGGTCAGTTCGGCGTGGCACTCGTCGATCACCGCCGGGTTCTTGGTCTGGTAGAGACCCCAGTGCAGCCCGACGATCGAGTAGTTCTTGATCAACGCATGGTTGAGTGCGGGTTGCGGAATGGTGCCTCCTGCGAAGCCGATCACCACAATGCGCCCCTCGAATGCGATGCACTTGGTCGATCCGGCGTACGCGTCGCCGCCCACCGGGTCGAAGACGATGTCGGCGCCGTGTCCGCCGGTGAACTCCTTGACCGCGGACACGAAGTCCTCGGAGCGCCGATCGACGACGATGTCTGCACCGAGTTCCTTGGCGTACAAAGCCTTTTCCGGTCCACCAACGACACCGATGACCTGCGCACCCGCAGCCTTGCCCAATTGAACTGCCGCACTGCCGACGCCTCCTGCGGCCGCGTGCACGAGCAGGTAGTCGCCCTCGGCGATCTGCGTCCGACGGTGCAGCGCGAACCATGCGGTCTGGTAGCCGATGCTCAGAGCGGCTGCCTCTGCGTCGTCGAGTGCATCGGGAGCGTGAAAGACGTTGGCCTGATTCATCAACGCGTACTCGGCGAACGCGCCGCCCGGCAGATTCGGGTTTCCCACGACCCGCTCGCCGACGACGGCACGATCGACTCCCTCACCGATGGCGACAACCTCACCACACAGTTCGACGCCGGGCGTGAACGGCAGCGGCGGTTTGATCTGGTACTTGCCCTGGCAGAGCAGGACATCGGGGAAGTTGGCCGGCGTGGCAAGAACTTTCACCAGAACCTCGCCGGGGCCTGCCGTGGGTGTATCGACCTCTTCTAGGGTCAGAACGTCGCGGGGATCACCGAGTTCGTTGACGCGCCAGGCTTTCATGGATGTGTCTCCTTCTATGGACTTCGAATGATGTTGTGGGATAGGCGGTGCCGAGGGCCGCGCCTTCGACGAGCAGGAGTCAGGCTGCGAGGTCGATCAGTTCGGCGAGGCGTCGGCGATGCCAGTAGCCGGTTCCGAACGCGAGTTGATCGGCCTTGGCCCGTTTGAGGTAGAGATGCGCCGGATACTCCCAGGTCATCCCGATACCGCCGTGAAGCTGCACGCATTCCTCCGCAGCGCGTACGGCGACGTCTCCGCAATACGACGCCGCCATGTGCGCAGCGATGGTCGCATCGAGGTCGCCGTGCGCCGCGGTGTCGGCGGCATAGCGGGCTGCCGCGCGTGCCGAACTGACTTCGAGCCAGAGGTCTGCCAGTCGGTGTTTGATCGCCTGGTACGAGCCGATCACCCTGCCGAACTGTCGACGCTCCTTGACATACGCGAGCGTCGTGTCGAGGCACCACTGCGCCACGCCGTACTGTTCGGAGGCCAGTAGTGCCACCGCGGTGGTGACGGCCGCCGTCAGCGCGGTTGCAGCGTCGGCGGTGTCGACTCGATTGGCGCGGACCCCGACCAGCTCGACGTCCGCGAGCGGACGCGTCATATCCAGCGACACAACGGGTTCGACGACGACTCCGGTGGCATCGGCGGCCACCACATGCAGCTCCAGCCCGTCCGGTCCGTTGACCGGGATGACGAGCAGATCCGCCTGTGCCGCACCGGCTACCGTCTCGACCCTGCCGTGCAGGACGCCGTCGACAGCATCGACCGACGCCGCAACGGCACCCGGCGTCGTCGAGAACGGAATCAACAGTGCGCCCGTCTGCTCTCCCCCGGCGAGAGCACTGACCGTGTCTACGTCGCCCGCGTGCAGGAGCGCCTCGGTCGCGAGCACCGCGCTCGTCAGGAACGGGGTGGGCGCCACGGCGCGACCGATCTCCTCGAAGACCACAGCGGCCTCCCGCTCGGTCGCCCCTGCGCCGCCGAGGCGTTCGGGCACAAGCAATCCCGCGACGCCGATCTCACCGGCAAGCGACCTCCAGAACGCAGCAGTGTCGATGGCCGGCTCGTCGTAGCTCGCCGACAGCGCAGCAGGGTCGAGTCGGTCCTCGAAGAGCCTGCGCACCGCGGCACGCAGCGCCTCTTCGGTATCGCCATAGGCAAGGTCCGGCTGCCCGGACTGCGGTGCAGTCGTCGGTTGCACAGACTGCGGTGCAGTCGTCGGCGCGGCGCCAGATGCAGTAGCAGTTGCGGTTGTGGTTGTGGTCACTGTGGTAGGTCCTTCCATGCGATTCCCTTGTCGACGCGGTGTTCCGGCGGCAGGCCGAGCACGCGCTCGGCCACGACGTTGCGCAGGATCTCCGACGTTCCGCCCTCGATCGAGTTGCCCTTTGCCCGCAGATATCGGTATCCCGGCCCGCGTCCGGTGAAGTCGACGGTGTCCGGGCGTCGCAACGTCCAGTCGTCGTAGCGCAGTCCTTCGTCGCCTGCCAACTCGAGTTCGAGTCCCGAGATCGCTTGTGCCTGACGGGCAAAAGCCAGCTTCATCGCGGAGCCCTCGGGGCCAGGTTGGCCCGCCGCGAGCTGTTGGCGGAGGCGTTCTCCGGCGAGGCGGGTGACCTCTGCGTCGATCCACAGTTGCATCACCCGATCCAATGCCGCGGGCTCGCGGTCGTCCGGATTCTGGCGCCACCACTGCGCGAGCTTGCCGATCATCCCGCCCTCCCGGGGATTACCGGAGCCGATGGCAACCCGCTCGTTGTTGAGAGTCGTGGTGGCAACCCGCCATCCGTTGCCGACGTCGCTGATGCGGTCGGCGTCGGACACACGGACGTCGGTGAGGAAGACCTCGTTGAACTCCGCTTCTCCGGTGACCTGGCGCAGCGGCCGGATCTCGATACCCGGCGCACTCATGTCGACGACGAAGTACGTGAGCCCGGAGTGTTTCACCGCGCCGGGGTCGGTGCGCGCCACCAGGATTGCGCGCTGGGCGTTGTGCGCGCCCGATGTCCACACCTTCTGACCGTTGACCACCCACGAGTCGCCGTCGCGTACCGCACGCGTTGCCACGCCTGCGAGGTCCGACCCCGCTCCCGGCTCGCTGAACAACTGGCAGTAGATGTGTTCACCTGTGTAGAGCGGACGTAGGAAACGGGCGCGCTGTTCCTCGGTGCCGAGCGCGGCGATCGTCGGTGCCGCCATTCCCAGTCCGATTCCGTTGCGACCGCGCGCGGGCCCCGGAGCACCGGCCGCGTCGAGCGCGGCATCCACGCCGGCCTGATAGGTCTGCGCGATTCCGAGTCCACCGTGGCCGACCGGGAAGTGCACCCAGGCCAGTCCGGCATCGAAACGTGCACCGAGGAAATCGCTTTCGGATGTCTCGGTCGGCGGATGGGTGGCGAGCAGCTGTGTCACGCGCGCGTCGAGGTCGGCGGTGATGTCGTCGGATACGGGCGCTGAAGCATCCTGGAGCACTGGGCATCGATCCTTTCGGGTAGCGGTGGAGTGATCGGCGAGGCGCGTGCCGTCAGTCCTTCGGTCCGCCGGCCACGTAGACGACCTGGCCGGAGACGAATCCCGCTCCCTCGGAGATGAAGAACGAGGCAGTGTGTGCGATGTCTTCCGGCTTTCCGGTTCGTGCGACGGGAATCGCTGCGGCACTGGCCTTCTTGAGCTCATCGAAGTCGACGCCCATCCGCGCAGCGGTCGCCGCTGTCATGTCCGTCTCGATGAATCCCGGTGCGATGGCGTTGGCCGTCACGCCGAACTTGCCCAGTTCGATCGCGAGCGTCTTGGTGAAGCCCTGCATGCCCGCCTTGGCCGCGGAGTAGTTGGCCTGACCACGGTTACCGAGCGCCGAGGTGCTCGACAGATTCACGATCCGACCCCATCCGGCGTCGACCATGTACTTCTGCGCTGCCTTGCTGACGTTGAAGGCACCGCGCAGATGCACCGCCATGACCGTGTCCCAGTCGTCGACGCTCATCTTGAACAGGAGGTTGTCGCGAAGCACGCCAGCATTGTTGACGACAACCGTCGGCGCGCCGAGTTCGGCGACAACCTTCTCTACGGCCGCGCTGACCGATGCCTCGTCGGAGACGTCGGCGCCCACGGCGATCGCCTTGCCGCCGCCCGCGGTGATTGCGGCCACGGTGTCGGCGCATGCCGCGGCGTCGAGATCGAGCACCGCGACGGCAAGCCCGTCGTCGGCAAGCCTTTTCGCGATCGCGGCGCCGATTCCGCGCGCTGCTCCGGTGACGATCGCTACCTTCTGCTTCATGGTGTTTCCTCCGTTGTTCGGTATTGAGGTCGATCTCAGAATGTGCTGTATGTGAATGTGGTTGTGAGCGTTGATGTGTGGTCGTGCCCCGAGCGGACTATCGGTACTGCGAGGCGTCGCCGAGTCGTTGGCCGCCGTCGATCACCATCACCTCGCCCGTCATCCACGACGACGCGTCGGAGGCGAGAAAGACGATGGCCGACGCGATGTCCTCGGGCTCGCCGATTCGGCCGAGCGGCGTGGCGGCGGCAACCTGCGGCTCGTGCTCTCGCCACAGCGCCTCGGCGAGCTTGGTGCGGACGACGCCGGGCGCGACGCCGTTCACCCGGATGCGCGGAGACAACTCGAGCGACAGTTGCTCGGTGAGGTAGATCAGCGCCGATTTCGTGGTGTTGTACACGCCGATGTTCGCCTCGTGAACCATCCCGCCGATCGACGCGGTGTTGATGACCGATCCCCCGCGCTCACCCATCCACGCCTGCACGGCGAGCTTCGTCCACAGCAGGGGCGCCCAGAGGTTCACGTCGACGGTCTTGGCGAATCGTGCGTGGTCCTGGGTGATGAGCGGGCCCGCGGCAGGGTTGGTCCCGGCGTTGTTGACCAGAATATCGATGCTGCCGAAACGTTCCAGCGTGAGTTCGACGCAGCGTTGCGCGGCATCCTCGTCGACAGCGTGGGCCGCGACGCCGAGCGCGCGAGGTCCGATCTGAGCCGCCGCCGCGTCGGCCGACTCCTGCTTGCGCGAGGTGACGACGACGTTGGCGCCGGCGTCAGCCAGTGCAACCGCGGCGGCGAGGCCGATACCGCGCGAGGCCCCGGACACCAGTGCCGTCCGTCCGGCGAGTTCGTGAGATGTCATGGCGCAGAGATCCTTTCGGTGGTGAGCAGGCCGACGTCCCGTCGGGTCGTCGTCGACGTCGTCGTTGAGAATTTGTTTGCGAGGCAGAGCGCCCCCTCACAAACTGACCCATAACGTGATCGCAGTCTCGACAACCATCTATAGTTGAAGGTGATTTCAGATTCAACATCGCCCCGTGGCGATCTGAGCACAGGAGGAACCTTGACCACCGCAACACAGCCCGTCCGCCCGACCACGGCCGCCGATCTCACCGAGCTGGTCGGAACCGAACTCGGGCCGACACCGTGGTACTCCGTCGAGCAGGACCGGGTGAATGCCTTCGCCGACGCCACCGATGACCACCAGTGGATCCACCTCGACACCGAGCGCGCCGCCGCCAGCGACCTCGGCGGGACGATCGCACACGGCCTGCTCACCCTGTCCCTCGGACCCCACCTGTCGAGCCAGTTGATCAAGTTCGACGGTTTCGCGCACAGCCTCAACTACGGCTACAACAAGGTCCGTTTCCCCGCTCCCGTACCCGTGGGTTCGCGCGTGCGTATGCGCGTCACCGTCGTATCCGCCGACGAGGTCTCCGGTGGCATCCAGGTGGTGACGTCGCAGGTCATGGAGCGTGAGGGCTCCGACAAGCCGGTGATGGTCGCCGAGTCGATCGCCCGGGTCGTCGCCGCTTCTTGACGCACAACGACGTGTCCACCACCTCGATCTGAAAGGCATTCCCATGGTCAATCTCATCGATCCCGTCGTGCGTCACGCGACGACACGGCCCGATGCGACCGCTCTTCTCGGTGGCTCGACGTCACTGACCTACGGAGAGTTCTACGACGCGGCGTTGGCCTATGCCGGGGCGCTGCGCGATGCGGGCATCCGACGCGGAGATCGTGTGCTGCTCGCGGCACCTTCGGTCCCCGAGTTCGCGATTGCCTACATGGGCATTCAGGCGCTCGGCGCCACCGTGATCACCGTCAACACGATGTCCACCGCCGCAGAGGTCGGCTACTTCCTCAGCAACTCACAGGCGTCACTGGCCATCGGGCACGTCACGCTCGGCCCAGCGGTCGTCGATGCCGCAGCGCAGGCCGGTGTTCCCTCGTGGCAACTCGACGCCGCTGCGGCGAGTCCGGGTAACGCGACCGCAACACCACTGGAGACCCCCGTCGACCGCGCACCCGACGAGACCGCCGCCCTGCTCTACACCTCTGGCACCACAGGAAAGCCCAAAGGCGCCGAGCTGACGGTCAAGAATCTGCTGTCGGCCGGAGAAGTGGCAGGCGAGGTCAGCAGGGGCACCGCAGACGACAGGTTGGGTACCGGACTGCCGCTGTTCCACGTCTTCGGTCAGGCGTCGGTGATGATGGCAGCCTTCACCACGGGCGCATCGATGTCGCTGCTGAGCCGGTTCACCCCGCGCGCAATGATCGACATGCTCGCACGCGATCGGCTGACAGTGATGTGCGGCGTCCCGACCATGTGGAACGCGATGCTGCACGAGGCGACGGAAGCGGACGGCGAAGGTTTTGCACATCTGCGCGTTGCCGTCTCCGGCGGAGCGTCGCTGCCCGGGGAGATCGCACGCGCCTTCGAGGAGCGCTTCGGGTGCACCCTGCTCGAGGGCTACGGGTTGACCGAGACCACCGCGATGGCGACGTTCAACGACATCGACCGCGGCGGAAAGATCGGTAGCACCGGCGCCGTGGTGCCGCGCATGCGCGTCGAGGTACGCGACGCCGACGGAGCCGTGTGCGCACCGGGCGTCGTCGGTGAGGTGTTCATCGCGGGCGACATGGTGTTCAAGGGTTACTGGCGCAATGACGAGGCGACCGCCGCGGCACTGTCGCACAACGGTTGGTTCCGCACAGGCGATCTCGGCGAGATCGACGTCGACGGTGATCTACGGATCGTCGACCGCGTGAAGGATCTGATCATCCGTGGTGGCTACAACGTCTATCCCGGCGAGGTCGAGGAGATCCTCTACCAGCACCCGGATGTGGTCGAAGCGGCAGTCGTCGGCGTCCCCGACAGCCACTACGGCGAAGAAGTCGCGGCGGTCGTCGTACTGACGTCGGGAGCAACAGCCACCCACGACGACATCGAGTCGTGGTGTCGAGAGCGGTTGTCCGCCTACAAGATTCCCCGCATGGTCTTGTTCGTCGACGAGCTACCCAAGGGATCTACCGGAAAGATCCTCAAACGCAACATCGATCGCACGTCACTGAGGAGGACCACCGCATGAGCGCAGTCAACCGCCAGATCAGACTCGCAGCTCGACCCACGGGTGAGATCGACGAGAACACTTTCACCGTCACCGAAGAACCGATCCCACAACCGTCGGCGGGCGAGTTCGTTGTCGCCGTCGACTATGTCTCGGTCGATCCCGCCATCCGCGGTTGGCTCGACGACGTGCCGTCGTACATCCCTCCGGTGGGTATCGGCGAGGTCATGCGCGCACACGCCGTCGGCACCGTCGTGGCGTCGGAGAATGACAAGTACCCCGTGGACACCGTGGTGTCCGGACCGTTCGGTGCGCAGGAGTACGCTGTGTCCGACGGCCACGACATCATGGTGGTCGATACCGATCTCGCGCCCGCACCGACCTGGCTCGGCGCGCTCGGATTCCCCGGAATGACAGCGTATTTCGGGCTGCTCGACGTCGCACAGACGAAGCCGGGCGACACCGTGCTGATCTCGGGCGCGGCGGGTGCCGTCGGCAGCGTCGCCGGGCAGATCGCAAAACTGATGGGCTGCAGGGTGATCGGGGTGGCCGGTGGCGAGCGCAAGTGCTCATGGCTGACCGACGAACTCGGATTCGACGCCGCCATCGACTACAAGCAGGGTTCCATCGGCAGACCGCTGCGTGCGGCCGCTCCCAGGGGCATCGACGTGTACTTCGACAATGTCGGTGGCGATGTGCTCAATTCGGCTCTGGCACAGTTGCGTACACACGCACGCGTGGCGATCTGCGGAGCGATCTCGGGGTACAACGCCACGACGCCCCCGCCCGGGCCGTCGCGCTACCTATCGCTGTTGATCAACCGCGCGTCGATGGCCGGATTCATCATCTTCGACTACCGGCGTCGCTACCCGGAGGCTCAAGCCGCATTGCAAGCCTGGATTCGGTCGGGTCAGATCACCGCGGCCGAGCAGGTCGAGAAGGGCGACATCACGGCGTTCGGCGACACTCTCGCCATGCTGTTCTCCGGAGCCAACACGGGCAAGCTGGTGTTGCAGATCCGTTAGCCCGATCGGGCCCCAAGGGACGTAACCCTTTCGTACGAAACCCAGAGCGGGGGAGGAGATTTCCTCCCCCGCTCTGGGTTTCTCACGCTGTTCTGTTGTTCCGCTCTTACTGGTGTCGCTGACGACCGAGCTGACGAATCCACGCCCGTGAGTCGGCGGGATCGATCACATCGTCGAGTTCGAAGGTCGTGGCGGAGTGCAGCGCCTTGCCGTGCTCGTACGCTTTCGCCACCAACTCGGCGAACAACGCGTCCCGCTCGGCAGGATCATCGATCGCCTCGAGCTCCTTTCGGAATCCGAGTCGTACCGAACCCTCCAGTCCCATCGGTCCGATCTCGCCCGTCGGCCACGCGACGGTGAACTGCGGTGCGTGGAACGAGCCGCCCGCCATTGCCATCGCACCGAGACCGTAGCCCTTGCGCAGGATGATCGTTCCCAACGGCACAGTCAGCCGCGCGCCGGCGACGAACAACCGTGAGAACCGGCGCACGGTTGCATGCTCCTCCGAATCCGGCCCCACCATGAATCCCGGTGTGTCACAGAGGGTCACCACTGGGAGCCTGTGTGCTTCGCACATTTCCAGGAAGTCGGCAGTCTTGTCGGCGGCCTCCGCGTCGATCGCGCCACCGAGGTGCGCACTCGAGTTCGCGACCACTCCGTATGCCACGCCTTCGACTCGGATCAGCGCGGTGACGACTCCCATGCCGTAGTCGGCCCGCACCTCGAGCGTTGAGGCGGGATCCGCAATGGAGTCGATCGCCTCGCGAACGTCGTAGGCGCGCAGGCGATTCTCGGGTACCACGTGTCGGGAGAGCCTGGTGTCCGGCGCGTCCCAGTCGACGACGTCGCCCTGGAAGTACGCGAGGTATCGCCGTGCCAGATCGACGGCGTCGGCTTCGTCGCGCGCCGCGATATGCACGACGCCGTTGCGACGCTGAAGCTCGACCGGCCCGATGTCCTCGGGACGGAACACGCCGAGACCACCGCCCTCGACCATCGCCGGACCGCCCATGCCTATGTTGGCTTCGGGTGTGGCGATGAGGACGTCACACGCTCCGGCGAGTGCGGCATTGCCCGCGAAACACCGACCCGAGACAACAGCGATCGTCGGCACCCGGCCGCGCAACGAGGCCATTTCTCGGAACGTGTTGAGCTCCAGGCCCGCCGCACCGTTGGCATCGGTATCACCCGGCCGGCCTCCACCGCCCTCGGCGAAAAGCACCAGCGGAACATTCTTGCGCTTGGCCAACTCGATCAGCCGATCGGTCTTGGCGTGGTTACGCAGTCCCTGCGTGCCCGCCAGCACCGTGTAGTCGTACGAGATAACCACAGCTTCAGCAGCTTTGGCACCGAACCGGTCGGCACCGATCGTCGCCACGCCGCCAACCAGTCCGTCGGCGGGAGTGTTCGCAACGAGGTCTTCTTCGGTGCGGCGCGTGCGCTGAGCGGCAAGTGTCAACGCCCCGTATTCGACAAAGCTGTCGTCATCGACGAGGTCGGTGATGTTCTCGCGAGCGGTACGTCGACCGATTCGGTGGCGCTTGGCAACCGCGTCGGGACGCGCGGCGTCGAGCGTCACCTCGTGCCGCGCGTTGATCTCGGCGAGATCGGGCCGGATGTGGCCCGGGTCGATCTCGGCGCGAGTCTCGACATCTGCATCACCGCCAGCAGCTCCGACGACCGCCAACGGTCGACCGGTTGCGACGGCCTGACCCGGTTCGACCAGCGCCCGGATCAGTGTTGCCGCGGTGGGCACCGACACGGTGTGCTGCATCTTCATCGCTTCCAGCACGACGAGTGCCGTACCGGGCGCTGCGGCGACGCCCGCCTCCGCCACCTCGACGACCACCCCGGACATCGGGGCCACCAGCACGTCCTCGCCGTCGGCGAGTTCGACGTCGAGGACCGGCGCCTCGGCGTCGTCGGCGATCGGCTTGGCCGCGCCTGCGGTGTCGAATTCGGTTGCACGCGCGACGAGTTCGTCGATGTGCTCGCCGAGGTACCCCGTCGTGACCGAGCCTGCGCCGAATGCCTTGTCGCCGAGTATCGCGCGTAGCAGGCCGACGTTGGTCGCGACGCCGTCGATGACGAATTCGCCCAACGCATCGGCGGTCTTGCGCGTCGCGATGGTGAAATCACCCCGCGCTGTGTGGCCGATCACCTTGGCGAGCAACGAATCGTAGCGCGGGCTCGTTGTGAGGCCCGGCCGCCCGAACGTGTCCACCCGGACCCCGGGTCCCGTTGGCGCTAAGAACGACCGCAACGTGCCCGATTGCGGCACCGTCGTGCCATCCGGGGTTGTGGTCTCCATGTTCACGCGCGCCTGGATCGCGACACCCGCCGTATCCACGGGTGTTCCGGTCACGGCTTCACCGTCGGAGGTGATGCCCGCGGGTAGCCCCAACTCTCCGAAGCGCCGGTCTGCGGCGATGGCCAACCCGATCTCGACGAGGTCGCAACCGGTCACCTCTTCGGTGATGGTGTGCTCCACCTGAATTCGCGGATTGACCTCGAGGAAGACGAATCGATCTCCCGCGACGAGGAACTCGACCGTCGCCAGCCCGCGATATCCGTTGGCGGCACACAGCCGTGCCGCGCACGCGTGCAGCCCGGCACGCATCTCGTCGGAGACGTGTTGTGCCGGTGCGATCTCGATGAGCTTTTGATGTCTGCGCTGCACACTGCAGTCGCGATCACCGAGCGCCAGTGCCGTAGTTCCAGATGTCGTTGTCCCCGAGCTGGACTCAGCCGAGATGATCTGCACCTCGATGTGCCGCGCCGAGCCGCACAGCTCCTCGGCAAACAGGTCCGCGTTGCCGAATCCCGCCAGTGCCTCGGCGGCACACGTCTTCATCGCGTCGCCGATCTGGTCGGCCGAGGTGACCTCGCGCATGCCGCGACCGCCACCGCCTGCCACCGCTTTGATCATCACGCCCGACGGGTGCGCGGCGAGCAGTTGGGCGACCTGCGCCTCGTCGACCCCGCTCTCGGTGGCGTCGAGGACCGGCACCTCTGCGGCGATCGCTGCTCGTCGTGCCGACGCCTTGTCGCCGAACGTCTCGAGGGCTTGTGCCGACGGACCAACGAACCGCAGACCGGCGACAGCACAGGCGCGCGCCAAACGTGGCTCCTCGCTGAGGAATCCGTATCCGGGATGGACAAAGGTGGCGCCGGTGCGCTGCGCGGCGTCGACGATCGCGTCGACGTCGAGGTACGCCTGCGGTCCGACGCCCTCGAGCGCGAGGGCCTCGTCGGCGGCACTGACGTGTGGTGCCTCGGCGTCGTCCGCGGCATACACCGCGACGACGCGATGCCCGGTCTCGCGGGCGGTGCGGATGATACGGAGAGCGATCTCCCCACGGTTGGCGACGAGTACGGTTGCTGAACTCATGCTTTTCCTACCTTCGCGAAGAGGTCGCCCTTGCGTACCTTGCCCGTTGCGGTCATCGGAAGTTGTTCGATGATCTCGATCTCCGGCACCTTGTAACCTGCCATGTTCTGTCGCGCCCAGGCGATGATGTCGTCGGCCGAGAGCTCTTCGCCGTCGCGCAGTTGCACGAAGGCGAAGGCGATCTGACCTCGTCGTCGATCCGGTTTGGGTACCACCGCAGCTTTGTCGACGGCCGGATGAAGCATCAGCAGCGACTCGACCTCCGAGGGGAAGACGCTCATGCCGTTGGTCTTGATCATCTCCTTGTTGCGCGCCAGGTAGTGCAGCGCGCCGCGCTCACTGAACTTGCCGAAATCGCCTGTCTGGAGCCAACCGTCGCGCAAGGCGTCGGCGGTCGCCTCGGGATTGCGATGGTAGCCGCCCATCACCGACGGACTGCGCACGATGATCTGGCCCTCGCTGCCAATCGGGACCGGATTGCCGTCGGCGTCGACGATCAGGATGTCCGTGCCGGGAACGGGTACCCCGCAGAACACCGGGTCGCCCAACAGGTCGTAGTCTCCGGCGGAGTAGCCGAGTGTGATGGTGTCCGCGGTGTGCGTTTCGGTCATCCCGTAGCTGCCTTCGCGCAACGTGTTCCCCGTCGCCTCACGCCAGCGAGCGCGGACCGTCGGGTCGAGTTTCGACACAAAAGACACTGCGAGCGGATTGGTCAACGAGGTGAGGTCGTGCGTCGAGAAGTCTTCGCGCTCCATCAATTCGATGTAGTTGTCGACGGTGCCGATCATCGAATCCACGCGATAGTTCTCGATGCCGTCGAGTACGACGCCCGCATCCCATCGCGTCAGCAAGACGACGGTGTCGCCGTTCACCAGTGGGACCAGGATTCCGGTGTCCTCCCCGGCGATCCAGAACACCGGCATGAAGACCAGCGACGCACCATGTACAGCCCCGACCCGACGGCCATGCGCCGCAGTCGCCGTGACCGCGGTGTAGAGCATGTGCCCCTGAGTGTGCCGGCATCCCTTGGGCATTCCGGTCGTCCCGCCCGTATAGTTCAGCGCGGCAAGACGATCCGGGTCGACCGGTGGAAAGTCGGTAGGCGCGGGCGTCCCGACGATCCGAGCCCAGTCCGTTGACTCCCCGGTCCGCTCGAACGGTGCGGCGGGGCTGTCCGCGAGCAGCATGTCGGAGAGATCTGTTGTCGCGATGACGCGCACCTGCGTGCGATCACGAACCGTCTCGACGAGGGCGGCGAGCGTTGGCTGGGTGATCACCACGCTCACCTCGGCGTCGGCGAGTTCGTGAGCGAGTTCGTGCTCGCGGAGCATCGGATTCACGGGCACATGAACGGCACCGAGTTTCAGTATCGCCATCATCGCGATGTGGAACTGCGGACAGTTGCCCAGGTACAGGCCGACGCTGTCGCCGACGCCAATCCCCTGTGCGCGGAGCCAGCCCGCCACACTGTCGGAAAGTGCGTCGTATTCGGCATAGGTGATCTCGCGGCCATAGAAGGCGATCGCCACTGCAGCTGGGGTCTCACGTGCCCAGTGCCGCAGGTAACCGACGATGCCCTGCGCCTCGACCGAGGATTCGACGGTCCGCGGTACGTCCACGGGCCAGTTCTCCTGCTGGATGCGGCTGACCTCCGCCAACGCGGTCTCGAGCGCGTTGGCGGCGCATGTAGACGGGGAGGTGGTGCTTGACGGCGAGGTAGTCGTCGATGAGGCGTTCACAGTGCTTCTCCTCGGTTCTCGATCATTCGTCCACGCGGGTGGACATCTGCGGTACGGATCTCACGCGGTTGCGGGTAGTCCGAACGTTTCGGTCAGTTGCCTCGCCGTGTCGGCGCCGTCGGTATGGAGGATGCCCGCGATCCCGAGCTTCGCTGCACCGTCGAGGTTCTGTTGGAGGTCGTCGATCATCACCGAATCCTGCGGCGCCACACCGAGCCGTTCGCACGCGATCTCGAAGATCCGACGCGATGGCTTGCGTATACCCACCTCAGCGGAGATGACGACAACATCCGCGAGCTCGCTGAGCTCGAAGCCCGCATAGGTGTCTCGTCCGAACGCGTTGGACACCAGGGCAACTGGAACCGACGCGGCGCGCAGCCGACCCAGCATGGCAATCGTCTCGTCGTCACGCTCGAGTCGATGCTGCATCCTCGCGGAGAGTCCATCGGACGGCACGCTTACGCCGTGTGCCCCGAGTCGGGCGGCGAAACCCTTGTCGAAGGTTTCGGCGTCGATCCGTCCTGCCTCATGATCTGCGAGCAGCGTGCGGGATTGCCCGTCGTGTCCGAGTAGACGCAGCGGCAGCTCACGGTCGCCGATCTCCGCGCCGAAGGCCCGGAAGGCGTCGAGCACGCTGGTGGTCACCACTCCCCCGAAATCGATGAGCACAGCTGATCGCGTAGTGGAACTTGATCGCATAGTTGAACTTGACCTCATATTCAATTTGTAACACACAACACGTTGCAAATGGGAGAGCTGCCCACCTCACAGAGGTGGGGCGCGGTACCAAATTTGGGGCCGCGGGTGGGGGGGGTGGGGGGGCGCCCCCCCCCCACCACAGTGGGGGGGGGCCCCCCCCCCCGGCGGGGGTGGG